>JALYLP010000396.1 GCA_030774195.1 Actinomycetota bacterium
CAACCGGCGCGCGCCGGGCTGCGCGGGTCATGCTACCAACCGGCCGGAGGCCCACCAAGCTGCGACAATGCCCGCCGATGGAGCTCCTCAAGCGAGTCCTCTATTGGGAGGCGGGACTGCTGGCCGCTGGCGGGCTGTTCGCGTCCCTGTTCCCCGCCTGGCTCCTGCAGACGCTGTTCGCCCAACCGCCCGAGCCGCTCGCGTGGGTCCGGATCGCCGGGGTGCAGGCGCTCGGTTTCGCGATGCTCGCGGTCGTGCTCGCCCGTCGGCTCGAGCAGTTGTGGTGGGCCTGCTGGGCGTACGTCTTGACCAGCGTGGGGATCGCCATCGTCACGGCCGGCCACGCGCTCGTCGGCGTGCCCCAGGGCGTCTCGGCCGTGCTCTGGTGGCTCATGGCTGCCGAGTCGGTCGCCCTCGCCGCCGCGTTGGTCATCGGTCTGGCGAAGGCCGGCACCGAGCGCCGCCCGGAGTGAGGCCGGAGCTGCGACCGCCGTGACGACCACGCAGAAGGAGCACCCCCGAGGGCGGAGCTTCGGTCTCACGTTCGGACAGATCCTCGTGTTCGCGGCGATCGTGCTGCCGGCGGTCGTGACCCTGCGCGCGTCGATGGCGACGATCGATCTGGCGTACCAGATCCGCGCCGGCGAGCTCATGCTGGACGGCCATCACGTCCTGCGCACGGATCCGTTCACGTTCACGGCGTTCGGGCGACCGTGGCTCGACCAGCAGTGGGGCGCGCAGGTCCTGCTCGCGCAGATCTTCCGATGGGGCGGCTGGGAGCTGCTCGCCCTCACGCGAGCCGTGGTCGCTGCCGCCTCGTTCTGGCTCCTGTACGTCGCATGCCGAGCGCGAGGCGCTGGGGTTCGGCCCGCCGCGTGGCTCTCGCTCGGCGGGCTCCTCGTCGCGATCTACGGCTTCGCACCCCGGCCGCAGATGTTCGGGTTCCTCCTGTTCGCGATGACCCTCGCCGTGGTTTCCGAGCGCGACCGCCACCCTCGCCTCCAGTGGATCCTGCCAGCGATCGTGCTCGTGTGGGCGAACGTCCACGGCAGCTTCGTCCTCGGACCCGCTGTACTCGTGCTCGCGTGGCTCGAAGATCGCCACCGGCACGTCGCGTCGTCCCGAACGATCCTCGTAACGATCGCGAGCATCGCCGCGGCGACGGTGAACCCGTTCGGCTTGCGGGTCTGGCAGTACGTCGTGGAGCTCTCGAGCAACGCGCAGGTCCGGAACACGATCGAGGAGTGGCAACCGCCGAAGATCACCTCCGCGAGCGGTTTCGTCTTCTTCGCTTCGGTGGCGGTGGTCGCGGCGATCGCGCTGCGCCACCGTCGCGAGATCGCCTGGCCACGTGCCCTGGGTCTCGCCGTGTTCTTCCTGCTCGGCGTCACGGCCATCCGAGGGGTCATCTGGTGGGCCTTGGCGGCCCCGTTCTTACTCGCCGACCTCTTCCCGGGCAGGTCGACCCGGGACGAGCCGCGGGTCGTGAACACGGCGATCGCCGTGGTGCTCGTCGGTGTCGGGTTCATGCTCCTGCCCTGGTTCCGCCCGACATTCGCCAGCACCGCCAACTCCGGAACGGTCTCCGACGGCCTGCTCTCGTACGCGCCGAACGCGTACACGACCCGGCTCGCCGATACGGTCCCATCAGGTACCCGCGTCTTCGCACCCGAGATCTGGGCGTCATGGTTCGAGCTCGCGGTTCCCCAGTTCCCCGTCATGATCGACCCGCGCATCGAGATCTTCTCCGATGCCGTCTGGCGGGACTACGACGACATCTCGCACGCTTCGGAGGGGTGGCAGCAGATCGTGGACCGGTGGGACATCGGCGCGCTCGCCCTGAGCACCGAGCAGCAGTCGGATCTGATCGCCGTTATCGAGAAGGATCCGAGCTGGACGACGATCTACCGAGACGGCGACGGCATCCTGCTCGTTCGGGCGTGACCCAGGCGCCTCAGGAGCGGGTGAACACCACGCCTTCTCGGTCCTCGTATCGAAGCGTCCACGACGGATCGATCCGCAGGAGCCGGATGAGTCGCTCGTGGTACGTGGTGTTCGCGACCACGACGTCGACGTTCCATCGGTCGAGGATCTGCCTCCACCCGGCGCGCGCCTGGGTGACGGTGAAGTAGTCGGACCAGACGGCGTCGGGGAACAGCTCCGCGCGAGCGTCGACGAACATCGGCACACCAGGGAGTTCAAGCTCGAACCAGCTCCCCCACCAGCCGTCGAAGACACGGGCCCCGTTCTTGGTCGCCGTCCCGACCACGGCGGTGAGCGCCTGCGTCGGTGCCTCGGACAACAGGGCCTCGGCGGGTTCCCTCGTGGCGACCCGAACCCCTCCGATCACCAGCAGTATCCCCAGGGCGGCTGCGACGAGCGTTGTCATGGCGCGGCTCCGATCGCGCTCCGGATGCCATCCGGCGAGCATCCCGCCCACGATCGGTGGGATCCCCAGGGCCCACCACAGCAGGTTCCGACCGCTCCAGACGGCGAGCCCCGTGAACAGCAGGAATCGCAGCGTCTCCTCCAACGTGGGGCGCCGCGTGCCGCGTCGGAGCACCAACGCGATCGCCACGATCATCACCGCGAGGAACACCGGGCCGGCGGGCGAACGACGCCACAGGGGCTGCCACTCGTCGATGATCTGACGTACGACGGGCGATGAGAGCAGCTCGACGAGGTACCGGTACGTGCCGAGACCGAGCGGCGAGACAAAAGGTGCGACCAAGCTCGCCAAAACCACCGCCCCCGTCCAGGTGGCGTCGCGGCGACGTCTCGCAACGAGGTCGCAGACGAAGGCGATGCCCGTGAGCGCGGTCAAGAGCACGAAGCTGCCGTGCACGTTCGCCCATACGATCTGGACGGGGAGGAGCCACGCCAGGCGCCTTGGGTCCGCATGTCGCGTATCCAGCAGCCACAACGTGGCGAGGAACAGCGGCACCGCGAGCAGCTGTGGGCGCAGCGCACCCGTTCCCGGGAGCAGGAAGGCAACCTCCAACGCGACGAGTACGACGCAGCCGGCCACGAACGGATCGGCTCCGCGGGCTCGCGTGCGCGCCAAAGTGACCCCGCCGGCGACGGTCGCCAAGAGCGCTCGAACGAACACGAGTCCCCGCCAGCCAACGAGCTTGAACAAACCTCCGAGAACGATCTCGCTCACCCATTGTTCGTTGAGCCAGGATCGCCCGGCAACCGTGTACGTGAAGACATCGTGCGTGAGGATCGTCCGGTCGTCGATCATCCGGATCCCGGCGCGGATCTGGTACGCGAGGTCGCCGGTTGGCATCCTGGCGAGCAGGACGCTGATAGCGGGCAGGCACCAGACCATGAGGACCCACGGCTCGGGGACACGCCACCATCGAGCAACGGTCTCCCGCACCCGAGGTCCCAGGCCGGCTCTGGGTCGAACCCTGTGGAACGCGACGATCATCGCGTCAGCCGTCCCCGGCCGTACGGCTCATGGACTTACGGACCGACGGGCCCGAACAGGTGCGAGATGCGGATGACGCCCGGTCCGACGATCACGACGAGCAGCGCCGGCATGATGCAACAGATCATCGGGAACAGGAGCTTGACCGGCGTCTTCATAGCCTTCTCTTCCGCTCGCTGGCGACGCTTAACCCGCAGCTCCTGCGACTGTCCGCGAAGGACGTTCGAGATGCTCACGCCGAAGACGTCGGCCTGGACCATCGCGAGCACGAAGCTCTTCAGCTCCTCGACGCTGGTCCGTTCAGACAGGCGGCGCATCGCCTCGACGCGGGGCGCGCCGAGCTGCATCTCGTGCAGCAGGCGTCCGACCTCCTCGGACAGGGGCCCCACCATCGCCCGACGGGCGTGCAACAACGCACCATCGAACGCCAGTCCCGCCTCGACGCTGATCGTGAGCAGGTCGATCATGTCGGCCAGATCCCGACGGATCGAGTCCTGCCGCTTCGTAACCTGCTTGTCGAGCCAGTTGCCGGCGAAGAGGTACCCGCCGTACGCCATGAACGGCACCCAGAACATGCCGAGGAGCAGCGGGCCACGCGTCACCCCGATGTAGTAACCGAGTGCGGCTCCCCCGCCGCCACAGGCGAGACGACACAGGAGGAACAGCTCCGGCGTGAGGCCACGAGGGTTCCCGGCAAGCGCCAACCGATGGGCGAGCGAGTCGCGGATCCCACGCGGCGTGTAACGGGAGATCAGCGCCGACAACCTCGACGTCGCCGGCGAAACGA
>JALYLP010000397.1 GCA_030774195.1 Actinomycetota bacterium
GGCGCACACCACGCAGGGGCCATCGGTCGGTTCGGGTTCGAACGGCAAGAACCGGATCGTCGCCTTCGTCTCGGCCTTGACCTTCGCCTCGCACTCGGCGTCCCCGCACCATCCGCCGAACACGAACCCGCCAGGGTCCTCGATCGCATCCCGGAGCTCGTCGTAGGAGCGAACGCGCGTCGTATGCGCGTCGCGGAACGCGAGCGCGTCGTCGAAGAGCGAGCGCTGGATCTCGTCCTGCAACCCGGTGAGCGTCGTCGCGACCGCGTCGAGGCCGACCGCCGACTTCGCTCCTGTATCACGGCGCACGATCGTCACCTGTGACGCATCGAGGTCACGCGGGCCGATCTCGACGCGGACCGGGACGCCGCGGAGCTCCCAGTCGGCGAACTTGTACCCCGGCCGGAGATCGTCACGATCGTCGACCTTGACGCGGAGGCCGGCGGCTCGCCAGCTCTCCGCGAGTCGCTCCGTCTCGCCCAGCACGCGGGCCCGCTCGGCGTCGTTCCGGAAGATCGGGACGACCACCACCTGGATCGGAGCAACGCGGGGCGGCAGCCGCAGCCCCTTCTCGTCGCCGTGGGCCATGATCAGGCCGCCGACGAGACGGGTCGACGCTCCCCACGAGGTCCCCTCGGCGAGATGCTGCTCGCCATCGCGACCCAGGTATCGCACGCCGTACGCCTTCGCGAAGTTCTGCCCCAGGTAGTGCGACGTCCCGGCCTGCAGCGCTTTCCGGTCGCGCATCAGCGCCTCGATCGTGAACGTCTCGACCGCACCCGGGAACCGCTCTGCGGCGGTCTTCCGGCCGAGGAACACCGGCATCGCCATGACGTCCTCGGCCACCTGCCGATAGACCTCGAGCATCCGTTTGGCCTCTTCCCAGGCCTGCTCCCTGGTTTCGTGCGCGGTGTGACCCTCTTGCCACAGGAACTCGGTCGTGCGAAGGAACAGCCTCGGTCGTAGCTCCCACCGCACGACGTTCGCCCACTGGTTGTAGAGCAGGGGCAGGTCGCGGTAGCTCTGGACCCACTTCGCGTAGGTATCCCAGATGATCGTTTCGGAACTGGGCCGGGCGACGAGTGGTTCGCCCAGTTCTTCCCCGCCCGCATGCGTGACCAGCGCGAATTCGGGCGCGAACCCCTCGACGTGTTCCTTCTCGCGCTCCAGGAGCCGCAGGGGGATGAACATCGGGAAGTAGAGGTTCTGGTGCCCCGTCTCCTTGAACCGGACGTCGAGACCATCGCGGATCGCCTCCCATAGCGCGTAGCCGTAGGGCTTGATCACCATCGTCCCGCGGACGAGCGAGTTCTCCGCCAGGTCGGCCTGACGGACGACCTCCTGATACCAGGCGGGGAAATCATCGGTGAACGAAGGGAGCGCCATGAGGAGAGGAAACCTACCTTCCGAACGCCGAAGCCGACAGCAGCGCCGACAGCGGCGTCGGCGCTACTTGTCCACGTCGCCGACGACGAAGAAGATCGAGCCGAGGATCGCGATGAGGTCGGGCACCAACGTGCCCGGGAGGATCGCCGGGAGAACGCTGATGTTCGAGAAGCTCGCCGTCCGCATCTTCAGCCGGTACGGCTCCTTCTTCCCGTTGCCCACGACGTAGTAGCCCTGGACGCCGAGCGGGTTCTCGGTGCGGACGTAGATCTCGCCCTCGGGGATCTTGATGGCCTTGTTGAGCAGGCCGCTCGTCCGATACGGACCCGGGGGGAGCCGGTCGAGGCACTGCTCGATGATGTCGCACGACTGTCGTACGCGCTGGACCAACACCCAGAGTCGGTCGTACGAATCGCCACGCTCGCCGACCGGAACCTCGAACTCGACCTCGCCATACTTCTCGTAGGGCGTGTCCTTCCGCGGGTCCATGGCGATCCCCGTCGACTGCAGCGAGGGGCCCGAACACCCGTACGCGATCGCGATGTTCGGATGGATCCGACCGACGTCGCGGCATCGCTTGAAGACGATCTCGTTGCCCATGATCAGCCGGTCGTAGTCCTTCAGCAGGCGCCGGAGCGCCACGAGCACCTCGCCGGCACGCTTCAGGAACCCGCGAGGCAGATCGTCCTTCAGGCCGCCCACGCGAGCGAACGAGTGATGCATCCTCGCCCCCGTCGCCGACTCGACGAGGTCCTGCACCAACTCGCGTTCGCGGAACGAGTAGAAGATAGGCGTCATCGCGCCCAGCTCCAACGGGTACGAGCCCATGAACACGAGGTGGTTCATGATCCGATTGAACTCGGCGAACATCGTCCGGATCCACTGCGCGCGATCGGGAACCTCGATCTCGGCCAGTCGCTCGACGGCGATCGTCCAGCCGAGCTCGTTGTTGAACGCCGACAGCCAGTCGTGGCGGTTCATCAGAACGAGCGTCTGACGCGCGTCGCGGAACTCGGCGAGCTTCTCGGCCCCGCGATGCATGTACCCGATCACGGGCTCGGCGCGCTTGATGACCTCCCCGTCGAGCTCGACGACGATCCTGAGCACCCCGTGGGTCGACGGGTGCTGCGGGCCGATGTTGAGGATCATCTCCTCGGTGGCGAACTCACCGGCGGGGACGATGTCCACCCCGCCACCGCGCACCATGTTCATGAGGTCCGAGCTCTGGAACGCCGGACGGACGTCGGTGTTGGACATCGCGCCGCATCTTACCGCTGTAGGCTCGCGACCATGGCGGGGGATGTCCGCAGGAAGGTGCCGTCGGTCGATACCTTGCTGCGGTCGGAGCCGGGGCAACGAGCGTCGGCGACGGTCGGCCGCCTTTTGCTGAAGCGGACCCTCCTCGCCACGCTGAGCGAGATCCGCGCAGGCGCGGCGGACGGCGCCGCGCCCCCGTCGAACGACGAGATCCTCACGGTCGCGATCGGGCGAGCCGCGCACACGGTGTTCGGCCTGACGCCGGTCATCAACGCGACAGGGGTCGTGCTGCACACCAACCTGGGACGCGCACCGCTCGCTGGATCGGCGATCCGCGCCATCGCCCGGACGGCGAGCGGCTACTCCGACCTCGAGGTCGATCGCATCAGCGGGGTCCGCGGGCGTCGTTCGAGCCGCGCGGAGCTGCTTCTGGCTTCGCTCACCGATGCGGAGGACGCCCTCGTCGTGAACAACTGCGCCGCCGCCGTGGTCCTCACGCTCGCCGTGCTCGCCAAAGGGAGAGCGGTCCTGGCCTCGCGTGGTGAGTTGATCGAGATCGGCGGGGAGTTCCGGATCCCCGACATCATGAAGGCCTCCGGGGCGAGGCTGGTCGAGGTCGGCACCACGAACCGAACACGGCTCGCGGACTACCGCAACGTGCTGGACGATCGGTCGGCGGCGATCCTCAAGGTCCACCCATCCAACTACAAGGTGGTGGGCTTCACCGCCGAGGTCTCGGCGAAGGACCTCGGAACCCTCGCCCGGAAGAAGGGGATCCCGTTCATCTACGACGTCGGCTCCGGACTGCTCGACCACGAGCGCAGCTTCCCCGGCGACGAGCCGACCGTGCGCGGCGCCCTGTCGGACGGTGCCGACCTCGTCACGTGCAGCGCCGACAAGCTCCTCGGCGGACCGCAGGCCGGGTGCATCGTGGGGCGGACCGACCTGATCCGCAGGCTCCGCGCCCATCCACTCGCCCGAGCGATGCGGGTCGACAAGCTCCAGATCGCGGCGCTCGAGGCGACGCTCCGGCTCCACGCGACCGGCCACCACGACGAGGTTCCCGTCCACGCGATGATGCATGCCGGCGATGAGCTGCTGGCCAAGCGGGCGCATCGCCTGTCCCGATCGATCGGCGGCGACCTCGAGGGGGCGCACGTTGTGCGGTGCGAGTCGGTCGTCGGTGGAGGCTCGCTGCCGGGGCTCTCGCTCCCATCGTGGGGCGTGCGGATGAAGGCTCCGGACCCGCCGGCGTTCGCCGCCCGTCTGCGCAGCGGCTCCCCATCGGTCTTCTCCAGGGTCGAGGACGGCAACGTGCTGCTCGACGTCCGCACCGTCACGGACGAGCAGCTGCACGATCTGGCCCGCGCGGTCCTCTACGCGTTGGAGGGCGACGACCTCGACGACGAGGGTTGACGTGAGCGGTGAGCTTCGCGTCATCGCGACGGCCGGGCACGTCGACCACGGGAAGTCATCCCTCATCATCCGGATGACGGGGATGGACCCGGATCGGTGGGCCGAGGAGAAACGTCGCGGACTCACGATCGACCTCGGGTACGCGTGGTGCACCCTCCCGAGCGGTCGCGAGATCGGGTTCGTGGATGTCCCCGGACACGAGCGGTTCGTGGGGAACATGCTTGCCGGGGTCGGGCCCGTGCGCCTCGTGCTCTTCGTCGTCGCGGCGGACGAGGGATGGAAACCGCAGTCCGAGGAGCACCTGCAGATCCTCGATGTCCTCGGGGTCGCCGGCGGGGTCATCGCGCTCACGAAACGCGACCTGGTCGACGAGGAGACCCTCGCGATCGCGACCGAGGAGGTGCTCGAGCGTGTCGCGGGAACGGTGCTCGCCCAGGCTCCCGTGATCCCCGTCTCCGCTGAGACCGGCGCGGGGATCGACACGCTCGTCGCCGCGCTCGACACCCTCCTCGCGTCCGCGCCCACGCCGGAGCCAGCGCGCACGCGGCTGTTCGTCGACCGCGTCTTCACGATCAAGGGCGCGGGGACGGTCGCGACCGGGACGCTCACGGGCGGCTGCCTGAGCGCATCGCAGACCGTCGAGGTGTATCCGGCGGGGCGGCGGACGCGCGTGCGCGGCCTCCAGACCTACAAGCACGACGAGGCGAAGGGCTGCCCGGTCACGAGGGTGGCGGCCAACCTCACCGGCGCCGAACGCGACGACCTTGCCCGGGGCGACGTCCTCGCCGAACCGGGATCGTGGCGCCCGACGACGGTCTTCGACGTCGCGATCCGGCCCGTACGCGACCTCGAGCGGATCCCGGGCCGGGGGGCGTTCAAGGTCTACGCCGGAGCGGCCGAGGTCGACGCGAAGATCCGGCTGCTCGACGAGCGGTTCGCGCGCGTGCGCACCGCCCAGCCGCTGGTGCTCGACGTCTTCGACCGGTTCGTGGTGCGGGAATCGGGGAGGCAACGGACGGTCGGCGGCGGAACCGTCCTGGACGTC
>JALYLP010000398.1 GCA_030774195.1 Actinomycetota bacterium
AGATGGGGGCCTTCACGATCTCCGCCGGCACCGAGGTCTCGGGTGTCGACGTGGAGCGGGGACACGTCACGGGCGTGCGGACCGACAAGGGCGACATCCGATGCGACACCGTCGTGATCTGCGCAGGCGTCTGGAGCCCGCGCATCGCCCGCATGGCCGGAGCATCGATCCCGCTCACCCCCGCGATCCACCAGATGATCGACATCGGACCGGTGCCGCTGTTCGAGCGGACCGTCGGCGAGATCGCTTACCCGATCGTGCGCGACGTCGACACGAACATGTACGAGCGCCAGAACGGGAGCGACTTCGAGATCGGCTCGTACGCGCACCGTCCGATCTTGATGGATCCCGAACAGATCCCCTCGATCGAAGAGTCCGCACTGTCCCCCACCGAACTGCCGTTCACGCAAGACGACTTCGAGCCGCAGATGGAGCAGGCCTTGGAGCTCTTCCCCGAGATCGTGGGAGACGAACGCGTCGGGATCCGCCACGCGATCAACGGATTGCTCTCGCTCACGCCCGACGGCATGCCGTGCCTGGGCGAAACGCCCGAGGTGAAGGGGCTCTGGTCCGCTGCCGCGATCTGGATCAAGGAGGCGCCAGGGATCGCGAAGACCGTCGCGGAGTGGATGACCGACGGGAGCCCGGAGATCGACCCACACGCGTCGGACATCGCACGGTTCTATCCGTTCCAACGGACCCAGACCCACATCCGGGCTCGCTGCGCCGAGGGCTACAACAAGACCTACGGCATCGTTCACCCGATGGAGCAATGGAGCTCGAACCGCAACGTGCGGGTATCCCCCTTCTTCGAGCGCGAACGCGAGCTTGGCGCCGTGTTCTACGAGACCGCGGGCTGGGAACGTCCGTATTGGTACGCGTCGAACGAGCCGCTGCTCGAGGAGTACAGGGACCGGATCGCGCTGCGCGAGGCCGAGTGGGAGTCTCGGTGGTGGTCCCCGATCATCTCCGCCGAGCACCTCGCGATGCGCGACCGCGTCGGGATCGTAGACCTCTCGGCATTCGCGATCTTCGACGTCGTCGGCCCCGGGGCACTCTTCTACCTGCAGCGCCTCGCCGTGAGGCAGATGGACGTTCCGGTCGGCCGCGTCATCTACACCCCGCTACTGAACGCGGCCGGTGGCGTGAAGGCGGATCTCACGATCATGCGGCTCGGACTCGACGAGTTCCGAGTAGTTACGGGTGGCTTCTCCGGGATGTTCGACAGTAAGTGGTTCACCGATCACCTCCCGCTGGACGGCTCGGCTCAGCTCCTCGATGTGACGTCCGCGTGGTGCACGGCGGGAGTGTGGGGGCCGCGCGCTCGCGACCTCATCGCCTCAGCGACCGAACACGACGTCTCGAACGAGGGCTTCGGGTTCGCGACGTGCCGCTCGATCGAGATCGGAACGCTCAGCGTCCTCGCTTCGCGGATCTCCTACGTCGGCGAGCTCGGCTGGGAGCTCTACGTGCCGATGGAGGAGGGAGCGCGCTTGTGGGACGCGATCTGGGAGGCAGGAACGCCGCTCGGCGCCGTTCCCGTGGGCATCGGCGTCTACGCCACGACCGGCCGGCTGGAGAAGAGCTACCGGGCGCACGGCAACGAGCTGGAGCTCGAGTACGACCTCGTCGAAGCCGGCATGGCGGGCTCGAGGGTGAAGGACGAAGACTTCGTGGGACGAGACTCGTACCTGCGTCAGCGCGAGGAGGAGCCGGCGGCGCTCCTCTGTTCGCTCACCGTGGATGACCACACATCCTCGACCGGTGTGAAGCGGTACATGTTGGGTCGCGAGCCCGTCCTCTCGGCGGACGGCGAACCGCTGGTCGATCGCAAGGGACGGCGCTCGTACGTGACGAGCGCGGGGGCCGGGCCGTCGATCGACAAGCACATCCTGATGACCTACCTCCCGCCGTACGTCTCAGATGTGGGCACGAAGCTCTCCGTGGGGTTCATGGGCGAGCGCTATCCCGTGACGGTTGCCGCGGTAGGGGCGAGGCCTCTATTCGACCCTGAGAACGCCCGCATGAAGGGCTGACGACGTGAACGTCCTCGTGTGCGTGAAGCGCG
>JALYLP010000399.1 GCA_030774195.1 Actinomycetota bacterium
CCTCGTCGGTCACCGCCACGACGACGTCGGCGCTCACGCCACCATCGTCGGGCGTGGTCGATTCGGCTTCGGCGACGGCATCGAGGATCTCCTGCGGGACCTCGATCGCGGTCGACATCTCGGGGCCGGCTTCGCGCTCCGGCTCCTCCTTCTCGACCTCGATCTCCTTGGGCTTCGGCGGAGCCGCGGCGACCTGTCGCATCGACAGCGAGACGCGGCGTCGTGAGACGTCGACATCGATGACCTTCACCTGCACCTCCTGACCGACCTGCAGCACCGACTCCGGAGAATCGACGTGCTCATGGCTGATCTCCGAGATGTGGACGAGACCCTCGATGCCCTGGGCGACCCGGACGAACGCACCGAAGGGGACGAGCTTGGTGACGGTCCCGCTGATGACCGAGCCGGCCTGGGACGTGCGCTCGAACTCCTTCCACGGATCTTCCTGTGTCGCCTTGAGCGACAGCGAGACGCGTTCCCTGTCGAGGTCGACGTCGAGGACCTCGACCTCGACCTCCTGACCGACCGCGACGACCTCTTGCGGATGATCCACGTGCTTCCACGACAGCTCGGACACGTGCACGAGCCCGTCGACGCCTCCCAGATCGACGAACGCGCCGAAGTTGACGATCGAGCTGACCGTCCCTTTGCGGCGCTCACCTTTCTGGAGGGACTGGAGGAAGGTCTTTCGACCTTCCGACTGCGACTCCTCGAGGAAGGCGCGACGTGACAGCACGACGTTGTTGCGGTTGCGATCGAGCTCGATGATCTTCGCCTCGAGCTCCTGTCCGACGAACGGTTGCAGGTCCCGGACCCGGCGCAGGTCGACGAGGGAAGCCGGCAGGAACCCGCGCAATCCGATGTCGAGGATCAGGCCACCCTTCACGACTTCGATCACGGGACCCGTGATCGTCTGGCCGGAATGCATGACCTCCTCGATCCTGCCCCACGCCCGCTCGTACTGCGCGCGCTTCTTCGACAGGATCAGCCGTCCCTCTTTGTCCTCCTTCTGGAGCACGAGGGCCTCGATCCGATCCCCAACCTTCACGACCTGGTTCGGGTCAACGTCGTGGCGGATCGAAAGCTCTTTCGAGGGGATCACTCCCTCGGACTTGTAGCCGATGTCCAGGAGGACCTCGTCGCGATCGATCTTCACGACTTCGCCCTCGACGATGTCACCGTCTTTGAAGTCGCGGAACGAGGCCTCGAGCGCCGCGATCAGTTCTTCGGGGGTCAGGTCGGGCTGTTCGTCCGCCTTGGTGTCGGTCGCCGCCGGTTCGGGAGCCTGCTCCACCGGCACCGCTGCCGGGGCCTCCTGCTCCTCCTCGGACGCAACCGTCGTCTCGTCACTCATACCGTCCGTCTCCTTCCGCCACGCGGGACGCTTCGCCGAGGGCGTGTTCGGATTTGCCTCCGGCGCGGGACGCGAGCCCCGCGGGCCGAGCGAGAGGTTACGTACGCTGCGAGAACGACGTCAATGCGTCGCGCGAGCGTCAGTGTCCCGCCGGTGTCGCCTCTGCCCAGTTGGGACCCCAGCCGACGTCGGCGCGCAGGGCCACCTCCAGGTCGATCGCGTGCTCCATCCGATCGGCCACCACCGCCGCCGCCTCTTCGACCCGGCCCTGCGGAACCTCGAAGACCAACTCATCGTGCACGGTCAGCAGCATGTGGCAGTCGAGCTCCGGGCGCTCGCGCAGCGCTTCGTCGACGCGGATCATCGCCACCTTGAAGACGTCGCTGGCGCTTCCCTGGATCGGCGCGTTCAGGGCCTGCCGCTCCCCAAGGGCCTGCAGCCTCCGGTTCCCGCTGGTCAGCTCCGGGATGTACCGCCGCCGGCCGAGGATGGTCTCGGTGAAACCGTCCATCCGCGCCCGGTCCACCTGGGCGCGGAGGTAGTCGCGGATCTTCGGGAACCCCTCGAAGTACCCGCTCAGGATCTCCTCCGCCTCGTCGGGCGGGATGTCGAGACGCTGGGCGAGACCCCACGCATTCATGCCGTACGCGAGTCCGTAGTTCACCATCTTCGCCCGGCGCCGGAGCTCCGGATCGACCTGATCGAGCGGCAATCCGAAGACCGTCGCGGCGGTGGCGGCATGGATGTCGGTCCCCGCCTCGAAGGCTTCGCGGAGCCCGTCGTCACCGGAGAGATGGGCAAGGACGCGGAGCTCGATCTGGGAGTAGTCCGCGACGAGGAGCACCTGGTCAGGTGACCCGGGGACGAACGACCGTCGGATCCGGCGACCGAGCTCCGAGCGGACCGGGATGTTCTGCAGGTTGGGGTTGGAGCTGCTGAGGCGTCCCGTCGCGGCCGCAGCCTGATTGAAGGACGTGTGCACCCGGCCGTCGCGCGCGTCGACCATCCTAGGTAGGGCCTCGAGGTAGGTGGAGTTGAGCTTGTCGAGCTCGCGCCAGGACAGGAGGGCATCGACGATCTCGTGGTCATCCCGCAGCTTCTCCAGCACCGATGCGTCGGTCGACAGGGCACCCTTCGTGGTGCGCTTGCCGGGTTGCAGGCCGAGCTCGTCGTACAGCACCTCCCGCAATTGCGGCGGCGAGTTGAGGTTGAACTCCCGGCCGGCGAGCCGGTAGATCTCCGCCGTCAGTCCGGCCATCTGCTCCCGTGCCACGGCACCCATCTCGTGCAGGTACTCGACGTCCAAGCGGACCCCTCGCGCCTCCATCCGCGCGAGGACGGATGAGAGCGGAAGCTCGACATCCTCGAGCAGATGCCGGAGCCCGAGGCGATGCACCTCTTCGTCCATGACCGGGGCGAGG
>JALYLP010000400.1 GCA_030774195.1 Actinomycetota bacterium
CCGGAGGATCGAGACCCGGTTCCACCGCCGGGAGCGTCGGGCCGAACGCGATCATCTCGATCGCGTGCTGATGGCGGCGTCTTCTCTGTTGCGTGACGCCGTCGCCGCCGGGACGGGGGTGTCCGCCCGCGCTCTGTTGAATCCCGACCGGGCCGAGGAAGGCTCGTTGACGAAGGCCGTGGTGGGTCTCGCAGCGATGGAGGAGGCGCGGGCGGCTCTCGCGGACGACGTCAACCTCAATCCGCGCCTGGTCGTGGAACGCGCGTTCCTGCAACTCTCGCTGGAACGCGAGTAGGCCTTTCGCCAGCCTGACCGACTTCCGGCCGTCGACCCACCTGACCGGGGAAGGTACCCTCAACCGTCGGGCGGCTGAGGAGGGACGCCACGGGGATGCGGTTCGTCGATCGTTTCACGCGGGATGAGTTCAGTGCCAAGGTGTGGTGGCCGTTCACCATGGTGCTCCTCGTTCTGTTCGTCTTGACTTTCCCCGCCGAGCACCGCGCCGTCGATGCCCGGCATCGCGATACCGCCGCCGTCGATGCAGCCCTCAGCCAACGCGTGATCGAGCCGAACGTCGTGTCGGCTCTGGCATCGTCGTCCATCACAGGAACGCTCGGCGACGCTCTCACCGAAGAGGTTCACGACGAGATCCTGGTGAACGACGATAGGATCAAGGCGGTCCGGATCTGGTCGCCTCAACACGTCCTGCTGTGGTCGGATCCTCATGGGCCGCTCGATTCCGCTCACTGGCTGAACGACGGCGACATCGACGCGGCGACGGCGGCAGCGGGCGCACCCACGTGGCTCGTCACCCACCGCACTCCTACGAACGAGCCCGGGCCGGCGACCTACTACTCGTACACGGCGATCGGGACACAGCCGCTCGTCACGTCGTTCGAGTATCGCGATGCCACGCTGACCTCGGACGTCCGGGCTTCATGGCTCGGCTATCAGATCGCGATCGGGCTCGGGTTGCTGTTGGCCTTCGCGTTCTCGCTGCTGTCGATGCGCGAACCGATGGCCGAGATCGGGACCGGGGTGCCGTTCTACGCCGGGTCGGTGCCGCAGGACCTCACGTTGATGGAGGTCGAACGCGCGGTGGCGATCGAGCAAGCGGGCGATCGCATCAAGGAGCGCACCGCGTCGCTCCAGCACAAGCTCGAAGCGAGCGAGGCCGCGCGCCTTCGCGCGGAGGGTCGGCTGCAGCAAGCCCTGGCGGCGCTGGCGCAACCGGGACGTCGGAGTCGGATGCCGGTGCCCGAGCCGACGCCGGTTACCCACGAAGTCGTGGAGGTTCCCGAACTCGACTCGATCGTCGTTGCGGCGGCCGAGCCCGAAGCGGTCGTCGTCGCGCGAGCCAAACCGACTTCAGCGCCACGCGGCCGTTCGTTGGTCGTCCCGAAGAAGGAAAGAGCACGGAAGCCGAAGCCGAAGCCGAGGCCGAGGCCCGTTGCGGCTCCGGCTCCGAAGCCATCGGTGCCGAAGCCAGTCGTCGAAACGCCCGAGCCCGCGCCGCAGAGGCCGGTCGTCGAAACACCGCAGCCAGAGCCGGCACCCATCGTTCCTCCGCCCGACCCGGCTCCGATCGATCCGCCGCCCGACCCGATCATCACGCCGGAGCCGGAGCCGGTGTCGGTCGCGAAGGTCGAGCCGAGCGATGCAGGCGGGTCGCCCGAGGTCGTCGTCGTCCCGGAGCTGCAGCCCGTCGGCACGCCGGCCGGCCCGGAGTCGGCTTCGGACCTGCTCGACCGGCTGGTGGAGCGCGTCCCCGAGAACGGTTCCACTGAGGCCCCGCGCGACCTTCGCGCGAAACTGGCGCGCACCGCCGCGCTCAAGAAGCCGGGATCGAAAGAGCGTCGGGAAGCGGACGAGCAGCAGCAGCGATCCTGAGCCGTCCCGCGTGTTGGGGGACCGCTCGGAGTGGTGCTGGCACCACTGTCAGCCGCCGGGTCCTCTGCGACGCTTGACCTGGAGGTCCAGATGCCAGTTCGAGTGTTGATCGTCGACGACCAAGAGCCGTTCCGGCTCGCCGCGCGCATGGTCGTTGACGTCACCGATGGCTTCGAAGTCGTCGGCGAGGCGGAGACCGGGGAGGACAGCGTCGCGATGGCGGCCGACCTCAAACCCGACCTCGT
>JALYLP010000401.1 GCA_030774195.1 Actinomycetota bacterium
GAGCGGGGACGTGCGCGATCGTGTGCGCCATCGCGAGCAGGTCGTCCGTAGTGTCGCCCATGGCGCTTACCACGACGACGACGTCGTTGCCGACCTCACGCTCCCCTACCACTCGATCGGCCACGGCTTGGATCCGCTCCACCGAGCCGACGGAGGTTCCCCCGTACTTCTGAACGATGATGGGCATAGCTGCGCGGGCTCCTGGCCGGGTCGAGTCGAGCGTAGCAGGAGGTCAACCGGGGACCGGTAACCGTCTGGCTTGCGCTACGCGCCTACCGGGGATGGAACGTCGAGGGCTCGCCGAAGGAAATCAACTTCGATCTTCAACATATTCTCAGCTGCCGCCGAGTCGATCGACCGGTGCGTGATGGCCGACAGGGGGATCATCGAATGCCGGCGGCCGGCTTCCATCAATGCCTTCGACAACAGCAGCGAGTGCGCGACGTGGACGTTGTCGTCGGCGAACCCGTGGATCATCAACAATTCGCCGCGCAGGTTGGGCGCATCGGCGATCACGCTCGAGCGATCGTACGCGTCGCCTTCAACCGCGGCGTTGTCGATCTCGGCTCGCGCGTCGCTGGCAGGCACGCCTAGGTACCGCTCGGTGTAATGGGTGTCATAGAGGCGCCAGTCGGTGACGGGGGCACCGGCGATGCCCGCATGGAACACATCGGGGCGACGGAGCAACGCGAGACACGTCAGGTAGCCGCCGAACGACCATCCGCGCATCGCCACCTTCGATAGGTCGAGGAAGGGGTACCGTTCGGCCGCTGCGTGCAGCGCCTCGACCTGGTCATCGAGGGCGGGAGTTGCCAGATCGAGGAAGACGGACTGCTCCCACTCGATCCCTCGGCCGGGTGTTCCACGTCCGTCTGCGACGAGCACCGCGAACCCCTGATCCGCGAACCATTGCGATTCGATGTGCGCGCGGCCGGCGCGCAGGACCCGCAGAGAATGCGGTCCCCCGTACGGCCGCATCAGAACGGGGAGCGGAGCTCTCGGCTCTTCCCCGCCCGGGGTGAACAGGACACTTTGGAGCTGGCTCGAGCCTGCTTCGAAGAACATCGGCCTTGGAGTGAGCACCGGCGTTTCGGCGAATGACGAGAGCTCGTGGACCGGCTCTCCTCCTCGAAGAACGACGCTCCTGGTGAGCGGCGAACTCATCGTGTCGGAAACGAGCACCGTCACGTCGCCTCCCACTGCCGCCGCGTGCACGCCGGATTCCGTGCTGATCCGTAAGAGAGCTTCCCCGGAGTCCAGTCGCCACACATGCATCTCGGTGGGCTCATCGGTGGCGCGAAACACCACCGCATCAACGGCATGAAGCACGGAATCGACCTGAAGGCCGGGAGGCGTCACGGGCTCCGCGTCGATCATGAGGCATCGCGTGTCGTCGCAGTTCGCAGCCGTCAACAGGCGCCCCCCGGGAAGCCAGGACGGAACGCCGGAGGTGATATGGGTCCAGCGCTCATCCCGGTCCTCCCACAGCACCTGAGTCGTGCCGGTTCCCGGGTCCACACCGAGCACCAGCACCGCTTGCTGATCCCTCGACTGAACCAGAACGAGCGGCGGCCCTTCCTCTTTCCACGACACGGCGACGACGTATCCGAACGCGAGGCGATCCCAGTCCACCTCAACGCGGGAACCGTCGACGTTCAGCACGTGCAGGGTGACGCTCGCGTTCGCAGCACCCGCGTGTGGATAGCGCACGGCGCGCGGAGGAACGGGGGGATCGCTCGGCGATCCGATGTGCCAGACGGGGACCTCCGACTCGTCGACCCGAGCGGCGATCAGCCGTTCGCCGTCGGGGGCCCACCAGTAGCCGCGCATGCGGCCTATCTCTTCGGCAGCGATGAACTCGGCCAGGCCCCAGTGGACATCCGGATCGTCTTCGGACGCCAGGAGCGCATCGGTCCTGGGATCGAGGGTCAGCAGTCGGAGCGCGCCGTCCGTGACGTACGCGATCCGTCGTCCTGTCGGGTCGGGTCGCGGATCGAACGCAGGCCCGTGCGGCGCGAGCTCCTCGACCGAACAGTTCACGAGGTCGGCCGCGTACAAA
>JALYLP010000402.1 GCA_030774195.1 Actinomycetota bacterium
GACCGCGGAAAGCTCGCCGGGGCCGGTGCGCACTCCTACAGCGCCGGGAACGCTACCGGCGGTTCAGATGAGGCGGTGCGCTTCAAGGAATGACGGGGACCGCGGTAGCCGATGAACGAAGGGCGGGGATCGTCGGAATCGAGCATGCAGGACGACGAGGCGCTCAGCCCGAAGGCAGAACAAGGGGTCCGTCCGCGTCCTCCCGGTGTGGGGGCTGGACCCACGTTGTGCCCTCTGACGTCGCGGTCGATGATGGAGGCGATGTCGCCGCTAGAGAGGGATGGCGATGGTTGAGGCCTACGTGCTCATCCAGGCCGAGGTCGGGAGGGCCGCGGACGTTGCAGACGCGGTGGGCAAGATCCAAGGGGTCCGCTTCGCCGACGTGGTGACCGGTCCCTACGACGTCGTCGTCCGGGGCGAGGCCGCGGACATCGACGGGCTCGGAGAGCTCATCGTCGCCAAGGTGCAGGCAGTGGTGGGCGTCACCCGAACCCTGACCTGTCCGGTGCTGCACCTGTAACTGAACAGAAACTCCGATTCGGCTCATGACCTGCATCTTCCGAGTCACCTGCGACGTGACGCAACGTCGCGAGGCGAGCGCGGGGGACTCCTGCCCACGTGGCCGCGGGGAGTCCGGAGCAAGCGAAGCCTGAGCGTTTGGTGCTAGAGCTGGAGGGCCCTTACCAAGGCCAAGGCCGACCTGATTCGTCGAACGGCAGGCCAACCCCCGGACACCGAGAAACCGCATGTCGGGAGCCGGATCCGAATAAATGAACCCTTCAAGCCCCCCGTTCCGGGCTGCTGCGACGTTTCTCCCACCCTCGTCTGGCCGTCGTGGGCCCGCTTTGCACGCGCAACGTGGGCGCCATAGGCTGAGCAAACAGCATCGCTGAGGAGGTGATCGGTGCACACGCGGATCCGTCAACTAGTGCGGGCGTCGCTCGCGGCGTTCGTGATCGTGTTGGTCCTTGCCGTACCGGCTTCCGCGCTGGGATCCACGACAGACGTCACCTCTCGGGACCAAGTCGTGCTGAGCGGTCAACTCGTCGTGGCACAGGGCGAAACCGTGGACACCGCGCTGATCTTCCACGGACCGGCGACGATCGAGGGAACTGTCACAGGGTCCGTCGTGGTGTTCGACGGCAGGACCGACGTCTCCGGACACGTCGAGGGTGACGTCGTCGTCTTCAACGGGGCGGTCACGGTCCGTTCGGGCGCCGAGATCGGGGGCGACCTCGTCACCACGGACACACCGACGGTCGAGTCCGGCGCGACTGTCACCGGAAAGCGACAGCGCGTGGCCACCCGGTTCGATGCCGGCGACATCGGGTTCGCGAGCCGGATCGCGTGGTGGATCGGCTACTCGGTCTCCACGCTCGTGCTCGGACTGCTCCTCCTGCTCATCGCACCGGCTCTCGACGGCGCGATCGTCCGGGCCTTCCGCGAGCGAACGGGGGCCTCGATCGGACTCGGGGTCGCGGTGTTCTTCCTCCTGCCGCTCGTGGCGGTCCTGTTCCTGGTGGTCGTGGTCGCGATTCCGCTGGGGCTGTTCCTGTTGCTCGCCCTGGCGCTCCTCTACACGGTCGGGTACGTCGCGGGTGCGCACGCGATCGGCCGGATGATCGTGAAGCAGCCGACGTCTCGCTTCCTCGCGTTCCTGGTCGGGTGGGGGATCGTGCGTGTGCTCGGGTTGGTCCCGTTCCTCGGTGGGGCCGTGTGGACGTTGGTCTCGATCTTCGGGCTCGGCGTGCTGTGGGTCGCGTCGAGGGGGGCACGGGCCGAGGCCTCAACGCCGCCCACGCCGCCCCTGCTCCGGTCGGGTCTGCCACGTAGCGCCCGTTGAGATCGGTGGAAGCGCTACGAGAAGCCTCTTCCCCGGCAATCGCGTCCAGGTCGACGTGAAGTTCATCGCCCCACTGCCCGGGTCGCGCAAGAAGCACTACCAGTTCACCGCGATTGATGATTGCACGAGAATCCGGGTCCTGAGGATCTACGACCGGCTCGACCAGAAGACCGCGATCCAGTTCGTCGATTACGTGCTCGAGAAGCTTCCGTTCCGGGTCGAGGTGATCCAGACCGACAACGGCGCCGAGTTCCAGGCGCAGTTCCACTACCACGTGCTCGATCGAGGCATCGGCCACGTCTGCATCAAGCCCGCCACGCCGCCACTCAACGGGAAGGTTGAACGCTCCCACCGGATCGACGCCGAAGAGTTCTACCGGATGCTCGACGGGGTCGTGATCGATGACACCGATCTGTTCAACGACCGACTCCAGGAGTGGGAGACCTTCTACAACTTCAACCGACCCCATGGCGGCCTCGGGGGCCAGACCTGTGGGGGTCGAAAACCCGATGACGTCCGAGGACCCCTGGCGACGGTTTCTTCGAGCTCGAGACCCCCATTACGTGCCGACGTTCCTAGTCGACGGGCACGCGGGTTCCTGCCCATGCGTCGTGATCCCACGCTCGCCCGACCCGCGGCGTGGGGAGCTCGATCCCGATCAGCACCATCGAAAGCCCGATGATGGCCAGCACGACAGTCCCCGTGAGCAGCAGCGTACCCAAGGGGTGGGAGTGAAGATGTGTGCCGTAGCGCCTGGGACCCCGCCGTCCTACCCCGGGGTTGGGTTCCGTGTAAACTCCTGGGCGCCGGGGGTTGAACCCCCGACGGTTCCGGGTTGCCTCCAGAACCGCAAACCTCCCCTTGCTGCGGGTAAGGGCAGAGCATAGCGTCCTGCGTATCCCTGGGTCCTAGCGATCGGGAAGGAGCGCGCCATGTGCATGACGTGTGGGTGCGGCGAGCCGATGAACCG
>JALYLP010000403.1 GCA_030774195.1 Actinomycetota bacterium
GTGTGCCGGCGGCCCGCGCCGCGATGGTGGGCGACGACATGACGAACGACATCGAGGGGGCGCGGGCCGCCGGCATGACCGGCGTGCTCGTCAGGACCGGCAAGTTCCGGGAGGCGGACCTCGCGAAGGGGTTGCCCGACGTGGTGCTCGACTCGCTCGCCGACGTGCCCGACTGGCTCCGAGGCGCCTGATGTCCACGCGGGCGAGCCACGCACGAGCGCTCTTCGCGGGGATCGCGCCGGAGTACGAGTGGATGGGCGGCGTGCTGTCGTTCGGCCAAGATCCCCGCTGGCGCCGTTCCCTCGTGAGCCGCGTCGATGCGCCGCGCGGCGCGTCCGTCCTCGACGTCGCGACCGGAACCGGGCTGGTCGCCCGGGCGCTCGCGGCGCGGGGCTACCGGGTCACCGGGCTCGACGCCAGCGAACGGATGCTCCGTTCGGGGGAGGCGGCCGGCCCGCGCATCGTCGCGTTGGCGGAAGCACTGCCGTTCGGCGACGCCGGGTTCGCGGCGCTGACCTTCACCTACCTGCTGCGCTACGTCGACGATCCCGCCGCCACGATGAAGGAGCTCGCGAGGGTGGTCACGCCCGGCGGGGTGGTCGCGTCGCTCGAGTTCCTCGTACCCGAAGCACGGTGGGCCCGAACTGCGTGGCGTCCCTACACCCAGTACGTGATGCCCCTCGTCGGATCGATCGTCTCTCCGGAATGGGCGAGCACCGGACGGTTCCTCAGCCATTCGATCGAGGACTACTGGCGTTCGTACCCGCTCCCTGAACAGGTCGGGTGGTGGGAAGCGGCCGGGATCGGAACGGTCCACACGCGAACGATGTCCAACGGCGCTGCCATAGTGACCTGGGGGCTCAAGCGATGAGGCCGGAGGGGGAGCGACCCGCCTTCTACGCGCTCCCGCCCGGGGGGTGGCGCGATTACGTGACCCTGCTCCACCCGCCGTACACGCTGTGGCACCTCTCGTACGTCGTGATCGGCGCGTGCACGGTCCCCGACGTCAACCTCGGCTACCTCGCGTGGTCCGTGCTTGCCTTCTTCGGCGCGGTCGGCCTGGGCGCGCATGCGCTCGATGAGCTGAGCGGACGTCCGCTCGGGACCGGGATCCCCTCACCCGTGCTCGTCGCGATCGCGGTCGTCGGGTTGAGCGGCGCGGTCGTGCTCGGCGTCTACGGCGTGGTCCTCGTGTCGATGTGGATGCTCGCGTTCATCGTCGTCGGCGCGTTCATCGCGCTCGCCTACAACCTCGAATGGTTCCATGGTGCGTTCCATTCGGACCTGTGGTTCGCGATCGGATGGGGTGCGTTCCCCGCGCTCACGGGTGCGTTCGCCCAGACGGGCCGACTCACGTGGGCCGGTCTGCTGGCCGCCGCGGCCTGCGCGATGCTCTCTGCGGCACAGCGCGTCCTGTCGACGCCGGTCCGCCGATTGCGGCGGAACGCGGTCCAGATCGAAGGTCGGGCCGTCTACGACGACGGGACCGACGAACCGCTCGACAACGCGTGGCTCCGAGGAACGCCCGAGCGGACGCTCCGCTTGCTCTCCCTCGCGGTGCCGCTGCTCGCCGCCGCCATGCTTGCGTCCGCCGTCGCGCGCCGCTGAGGTCGTCTTACCGGCAGACCCGGCTACCCTGGTCTGCATGACTCAGGCGACCACCCTCGGCGAACTCCGTGCCTCCGGCTACCCGGACCGAACCGTCAAGCAGGAGCTCCGCGCCAACCTCCTCCATCGGCTCGAGCTCGGTCAGGAGCTCTTCCCCGGGATCTTCGGGTTCGACGACACCGTCCTGCCCGGGCTCGAACGGGGGATCCTCGCGGGGCACGATCTGATCCTGCTGGGCGAGCGAGGCCAAGCGAAGACGCGGCTCGTTCGCGCAATCGTCAACCTCCTTGACGATTCTGTCCCGGCCATCACCGGCTGCGAGGTGAACGATCATCCGTTCCGTCCGATCTGCGCCCGCTGCCGCGATCTGGTCGCGGCGGAGGGCGACGCCACGCCGATCACGTGGCTCGCGCCGGACGAGCGCTACAGCGAGAAGCTCGCGACCCCCGACACGTCGGTGGCCGATCTGATCGGGGACGTCGACCCCATCCGGGTGGCGGAGGGGCGTTACCTCGCAGATGAGCTCACGATCCATTACGGGATGATCCCGCGGACCCATCGGGGGATCGTCGCGATCAATGAGCTGCCCGACCTTCCGGAGCGCATCCAGGTCTCGTTGTTCAACATCCTGGAGGAACGTGACGTGCAGATCCGTGGGTATCGGATCAGGCTCCCGCTCGACATCCTGCTCGTCGTGACGGCCAACCCCGACGACTACACCCATCGCGGCCGGATCGTCTCGCCGCTCAAGGACCGGTTCGGGACGCAGGTACGCACGCACTACCCGGACTCCCCTTCCGAAGAGATCCGCATCATGGACCAGGAGTCGCGACCGCTTACCGGCACCGTCCCCGTCCGGATCCCCGTGTTCATGAAGGAAGTCGTCGCCTCGCTCACGCAGGAGCTCCGGCGCTCTCCCCACATCAACCACCGGAGCGGCATCAGCGTGCGCTACTCGATCGGCAACCTGGAAACGCTCCAAGCGGCCGCCGTCCGCCGAGCGGCCCGCACCCATGAGCCGGAAGCCGTCCCCCGCCCGATCGACCTGTCGGCCGTGCTGTTGTCCTCGGAGGGTCGCGTCGAGTTCGACGCGGTCGAGGAGGGACGCGAACACGACATCCTGGCCCGCGCCCTGCGGCAGGCCGAGCTCAACGTGTTCCGCCGAAGGCTCTCGGGCTATGACTTCTCGGGCCTCCTCGGCCGGTTCGATGATCCATCGTTCGCCGTCGACACCTCCGAGCTCACGCCGGCGTCCGATCTGCTGGGCGGGTTGGGCGACCTCCCCGGGCTCGCCAAGCTGCTCGAACGGCTGGGCGTGCAGGAGGAGAGTCCCGGCGTGGCCGCGAGCGCGCTCGAGTTCGCGCTGGAGGGGCTGCACCTGTCCCGGCGGCTGAACAAGGACGAGGACGGCGGGGTCGCGCGTTACGCGGGAGCCGAGGACTCGACCACCGGATAGGGATCGCGCGAGGTCGTTCGAAGCGGCAGGAAGACGAGCAGGAGGACGTAGGCCCACAGGTAGGCGTTCTCGAGCACCGCAGCGAGCCCGAGGCCGATCGGGAGCCGGCCGTCCGCCGTCCAGTCCGGGAGCCGCAACACGAACAGGCCGAGAAGAAAGATCCATACGGCTCGGCGCCAGACGTCGCGGCCGTCGCCCATCAGGATGCCCGTGGCCGGGACGATCCACACGGCGTGATCGATCCACGAGACCGGCGACACGAGGAGGCTCGTGATCCCCACGAGGGTCACGGCGACGAGTTCCTCTCCGGACTCATGGGCCACGCGCGCTCGGTGCATCCCGACGACGAGGACGACGGCCACGAGGGTCACCCAGAGCAGCGCATCCGACCATCCGGACCTGAGCAACCACCCGTAGATCGACTGGTTGCTGACGGAGCTGACGTCACCGACGCGGGCGGTGCGGAACACGACGTCCGTCCAGAACTCGCGCGAGAGCTCCGGCCGGACGATCGCCGTGGCGAGCCACAGACCCACCGCGGTCGCGACGGCCGTCATGGCTGCACGCCATCGCTTGGTGACCAGCCAATAGACGATGAAGATCCCGGGGGTGAGTTTCACGGCCATGGCGAAGCCCACGAGCATGCCTCGAGGCAGACGGGTACGGGTCGGGATCGTGTCCGCCAGGCACGCCGCGGCCAACACGATCCCAACCTGACCGAACCAGAAGACGCTGCCCAGAGGCGTCGTGATAGCGACCGCGACGACGAGCGCAGCGAGTGCGATCCCGCGGGAGACGTCGGCCCGATCAAGGAGCATGCGATAGGAGAGGCGCACGATCCAGAGCAGCACGCCGAGGTTCAGGATCGTCCAGCCGACCGCCACAGCACGCCAGTGGAGCCACGCGATGGGAGCGACGATCGCGGCCCACACCGGCGGATACGTGTACGGGAGGGGGTGCGCCAACGGAGCGCCCCAGCTCGGTCCGTACAGGCCGCCGCCGGTCGCGAACATCCTGCCCGCCCGGAGATAGACGTCGAGATCGACCGGCGGCGTGTCCCGAACGGCCATGAGGACCAGCATGGGGACGAGGAACAGGCCGAGGATCGCGATCGCGACCACATCGTTCCGACGTGCACGCATCGGCCTAAGAGGATACGGCGCCTCCCGAGGGCGCCCACCGTAGACTCCCCGCCCGATGCCGGAGGTCCACAAGTACGTCGGGTTCCTCGTCGAGGCTGTCTTCTCGGTGGGCTGGGTGTGGGGACTGGTCGCGTTGATCCGGCGACGCGACCCGGGGCAAGGCTTCTGGACCTGGCTGGTCGTCGCGCAGGCGATCGCGGGCGTCCAGGCCGCGATCGGTCTGATCCTGCTGCTCCTGGGATACCGGCCGGACACGTGGCTGCATTACGTCTACGGGTTCGGGCCCATCGTGGTCTTCCTGATCGCGCACCAGATGGCGCACGAGGTCCACGCCAGCGAGCCCGGCGGGCGACTGTCGCAGCCATGGGTCGTGTTCGCTGCGGCCGCGTTCATCTGCTTCGGGCTCGCCGGCCGCGCATTGATGACGGGGCTCGGCTTCGGTTGAACCGCCGTACCCTGGAGAGGTGGCTCGCTTCCGCTACTCCCGTTGGGACGGCTCGCAAGATCCGTTCGCGGATGACATGCCGGCGTCCGACGTCCTGGAAGAGCTTTCCGACGACATCTTGATGGGAGACTCGCCCGACGCGGCGCTCCGCCGGTTGATGCGGCGCGGCATGCAGGGCCGTTTCAGTGGTCTGGACTCGCTGCGCAGCCGGCTCCAGCAGCTGCGCGACGAGGAGCAGACGAGGTTGAACCTCGCGGGTCCGCTGGAGGAGCTCCGTCAGCGCCTCGACGAGATCCTGGATCGCGAGCGTTCGCGCCTGTCGTTCGAGCCGGGAGAGGACGCGCGGATGCGCGAGGCTTCGCTGGACGCGCTCCCTCCGGACGTCCCCGGCCAGATCCGAGAGCTCCAGGACTACCGGTTCGCTGATCCGGACGCGAAGCGCATGTTCGACGAGCTCATGGAGCATCTGAAGGAGCAAGTGCTCGGCTCGTACTTCCGGCAGCTCGCGCAGGGCATGCGCAACATCGATCCGGAGCAACTCGCTCGGTTCAAGGACATGATCGCCGAGCTGAACGGGATGCTCGAGCGACGCGAGCGCGGTGAGGACGTCCAGCCGGCGTTCGAGGACTTCATGCAACGCTACGGCGATCTGTTCCCCGAGCGGCCACGCAACTTGGACGAGTTGCTCGAGCAGATGGCGCGACGCATGGCGGCGATGTCGCGCCTCCTTGCCTCGCTGTCCGACGAGCACCGCGCCGAGCTGCAGCAGCTGGTCGACCAGGTGATGCAGGACATGGATCTGGCCTTCGAGCTCGACCGGCTCGGGTCGAACCTCGCAGGAGCATTCCCGGAAGCGGGTTGGGATGAGCCGGGCTGGGGGATCGGCGAGGACGCGATGCCGATGTCGGCCACGGTGGACGCGCTCGAGCGGATGCACGACTACGAGGAGCTCGACCGGACGCTCGAGGGGTCATACCCGG
>JALYLP010000404.1 GCA_030774195.1 Actinomycetota bacterium
CGCCCGGGGAGGCCGGCGCTGGGGCGCCGATCTCCTCCAGGATCACGCCCACGCGGAGCCCCCACTCGGAGTGCACGGCGCCCTCCGCGCCGAACACGCCCAGCGCCGTGGCGAGCACCACGGCGCCGGCCGGCAGCAGTTCGGCGCGCCGCTCGTCGATCCCGGGAAGGGCTAGGCGCTCGGACTGGTCGAGGTCGGCCAGCTCGCGCGCGAGGTCGTCGAGCGCATCGAGCCGCAGCTCGAACTGGTTCAGCGAGGCGGGCGGCGACGGCCACCGCTCGGCGGCCAACAGTCGAGCGAGCGCTCCCGCCGTCCCCCCCGCGGCGATGCAGAGCGTGCCCTCGGGCGCGCCGGAGCGCTCGCGCGCCGGAGCGAGCAGCTCCTTGACCTCGGCCTTGATCGCGCGCCGGTCGGTTCGCGACATCGGATCGGTCCGTACGAGCGTGGTCGTGATCCACGCGGCGCCGAGCGGGAACGTCTCGGTCCATCGGACCCGTCCGGCCTCGACGAGCGCCACCTCGAGGCTCCCACCACCCAGGTCGATCGCGATCCAGGGGTCGGAGGCGATCGTGACGCTGGCACGGATGCCGGCGACCGTCGCGCGCGCCTCCAGGTCGCCGGAGAGGATCCGCAGCGGTGTTCCGATCGCCGCCTCGATCGTTGATGCGAGCTCCGGTCGGTTCGCGGCCTCGCGGAACGCCGCGGTCGCGACCGGGATCACCTCGTCCACCGACGCCCGATCGACGAGGTCGCGGAAACGACGGACGACCTGGGAGGCACGATCGAGCGCGCCGGGCGGGACGCTCCCGGTCGCCGCGACTTCGGCCCCGAGGTTCAAGACGACGCGGTCTCGCAACACGGGGGTCAACCCGCCGTCGGCATCGACGTCGCCGACGAGGAGCTGGAACGAGGTGCTGCCAAGATCGAAGACCGCGACGCGCACGCCCGGAGCCTATCCGGCGCGGTCGCGCGGCGGCGGCTCGTAGCGCAGGCGGGAAGGGAAGCCAAGGTCGCGATCCAGCACCCAGGTGGATCCCTTCTTCCACACCATCGGCCCTTCGACGGGCACACCGTCCTCGACGAGCGGGAGCACGATCTTCGGGAACGCATCGCCATGCAAGGACACGACGGCAGGGCCGGGGAGCAAGCGGATCGTTTCCAGGAGCGTCGGCCCGTCGGCCCCTTCGATGAGCCACGGGACCGTCTCGATCGGGAGGCCTCGATCCCGGGCCAGCGGCTCGACCGTCTGGACGCACCGATCGACCGGACTCGACAGGATGCGGTCGATCGGCCGGCCGCGGAACGCCGCCACGAGCCCCTTCGCCTGTCGCTCGCCCTTCACGGACGGCGGCCGGTGGCGGTCGTCTCCCCGCCACTCCGCGCGAGAGCCCGCCTTCGCGTGGCGAACCAAGTAGAGGGGCTCGGTCAGCCGCGCCGCTTCGGCGAGCACCTCTCGGTCACGTTTGTTCGTGAGGGTGGCGGGAGCCTCCTCCACCGCGACCCACGCGAGGGCATCGACCTCGTCATCCGGTCGGAAGTCTTCGACCCCGTCGGCCTTGACCAACCAGTAGCGCACCATCTTCGGACGGCCGAGCGGGTCGGTGTAGCTCACGCTCTGGAGCTCGGGTCCGAGCTCGCCCGTCACCCCCGTCTCCTCGCGGATCTCGCGCAGCGCGGTGGCCTCGATCGACTCTCCGTCGTGGGCCTTCCCCTTCGGCAGGCTGAGGTCGTCGTACCGGGGCCGATGGATGATCAGCGTCTCGAGGATGCCGGAGCGCCGCCGGAAGATCACGCCACCCGCCGCACGGATGACGTCGGCGCTCACCAGAACCGCCGCTTCTTCTTCGCGAGCGATCGCCATGCATCCGGCCAGGCGACTCGGGCCTCGACCCGGACGCGTTCGCGGCCGGCTGCGATCCAACCCGCGGCGAACGCGAGGGCAGGATCCGCCGCGGCTACCGCGGCGAGCTTGTCGATCGCCATCACCGAGTCCTGGTGCCGGCCGAGCACATCCTGCAGGCGCGCCGCCGACTTGGCGAAGGCCGACGCGCGGTTACCGACGAACGGCGCGAGCGCCTCGGCCGCGTAGCGCGCGCGTTTAGCGCGGATCCGAAGCGCGTGCAGGACCGGGTCAGGCGAGGAACCGCTGGCGGCCCCGGCGCGGCGCGCGAGCGCCTTCCAGACCGAGGACATCACCACGGCGGGATCGGGGGCGTGCGCGGGTCGTCGCAGCGGAGGGTCCACGGCGATCGACATCAGCGTCATCAGGAGGTGGGCGTGCTTCGCCGCGTCCATCGAGCCTCGGAG
>JALYLP010000405.1 GCA_030774195.1 Actinomycetota bacterium
GCCTGGAGAGCGGCCTGGAACGGTTTGCGTCGCTCAGCCAGGACCGCGTAGAAGTCGAAGCGCGGATTGGTGGCTTCCCCTCTCGGCGGCCCCTGAGGATCGCGGACCAGGCAGGCGAGCATCGACAGGAACAGCTCATCGTCGGCCATCACCTTTCGCTCGAGCGCGCGCATCCGCTCGGCCTGGATCTCCTGCCGCTCCTGGTAGGTGAGGTCCGTCTGCATGAGCCCCATCACTTCGCCGCGTCGTCGAGCGTCGGATCGGGTACGGGCGCCTCGTAGTGCTCGATGACCTTCTTGATCTCGGCCTCGCCGATGTTCAACGTCTGCATCCGGATGACCTGCCCGTCACGCAGTGGATGCTTCACGCTGACCACCTTGGCGGTGAACGTGCCGGTGACGACGTCGCCGAGGGACAGATGCAGCTCCGTCGATCGCGCGGTGCCGCCCCCCCCCATCTCGAACTGGAGCCGATCGACCTCCAGGCCTTCGAACACCTCCTGATCAGACACGCGCTCTCTCCTTCCGGAACTCATCGACGTTCGGACAAGTTGCATGGTGATCCGTGTAAACGTCGACGACTGAGGCACGCACCTGGTCCTCGACGTAGGTGGGATGGTCGTCCCCGAGTCTCAGGTCGGCCCACTCATCGTTGAACGTGTCTCGCAGGACGACGCCTTTCTTCGGCTTCGCGTCGAGGATCATCGGCCTGCCCGTCTTGGCGCTCGGCACGAAAACAACCTCGGCGTGGCATGCGCTGCACGTCGTCATCGGACCGCCAATGCTCGCGTAGCCTGTGCGGCGATGTCGGAGGCGCGCACGAGTGCCTGACCGGGACAGCGGACGTCGACGCAAGTCAGCACGACGAACGGAGTCGTGCCGGTGCCTGACCGTCCGAGCCGATCGCGGCGGACCTGTCGGGCGGTAACCTCCCAGCCGCGGCCGTTCGGGGATCCCCAGCGACCGAGACATATGTCGTCGTGCGGCGTCTCCAGCTTCACCAAGGTCTCGCCGGTTGGCGGAGTGAAGACCCTCATCGCTCAGCCCCGCATCGAAGACAGATCCAGTTCGGCCCCATGAACGCGAGAGGCTGGCCCGTACGCACGAACAGGTGGCCGCGGAAGAAGCAGCGCAAGCTCACGTGGCGACCTCCTTGTCCTCGGCGTGGATGGCGGCGTGAGCCTTCTCCATGTACTCGACGCCGAGACCTTGGTGAAGCTGGAGACGCCGCAGCACGCCTAGGATCCCGCCGCGGATCTCGTCCCATTCGTCGACTCGCAACGTGATCACTCCGGCCCGACCACGAGCATCCAGATTGCGACCCACGAACAGGCTCAGCTGTACGTGCCCACCGGCTCGTTCGTCCTCTCGCCATCCGACCGTCACAGGTTGCTGGCTCATGCCGGGTCCTTCCCGAGCGCCAGGAGCTCGTCGGCCGGAGGCCGGTCGAGTTCCAGAACCAGTAGCTCCCCCGGGCGCCGCACCGGGTGCTTGACCTTGTTCAGCCGCTCCATCTCGGCGTACTGCTGGGTCAGCCAGATCGCCACCGCGTGCGTGCGGTTCCGGGCCCGGAGCTTGATGATGATCGTCTGGATCTCCGTCTTGATCGTGTGGACTGAACGCTCCCGGATCACGCCGATCTGGGCGGCATCCCAGCCGCGTGCCAGCAGACGAACGACCTGGGTCTCCGTCTCCGTCAGCTCGCCGCGTTCGCGTTGTCCTCTCACGACGCCTGCTCCACGATCTGCTTGGCCTCGTCACGGATGGCCGGCCGGTCCTCTTCAGGCACGCCTCTGGCCTCGAGGTAGACGTCTAGGGCCTCAAGGGGCCCCGGCGCCGTCGTGATCGCTGCGGCCCTCGGAGCGGTCCTGGCTTCCCTGGCGACCTCGATGTGGACGGAGCGTGCACCGAGCGCCATGGCCACGTTGCGGAGCGTCTGCACCTCGGACTCGGGCACGCCGCGCATCCGCACGATCGCGTCCTCAAGGTCCGCCTCGTCCCAGGGCTGCTCGATGTCGAGCGTGACGAACCTCGTCGCCGGCAGCGGATGACGGATGAACCCGGTCGCTCGGCCCTTGCCGTCCACGTCGACCTCGAGCACAGAGGGATCGCGATCCTCCTCGCCGAAGTTCATGCGATCGATCGCGCCCGGGTAGGCACCCGCAGCCTCGCCGGCGGCGAAGCCCTGCTCCTTGTGGATGTGCCCGAACCCGACGAACCACGGACCGTCCAGATCGGCCGGTTGCAGCATCGGCTCGGGGATGAGAGCGATGTCCTTCTCGCCGCCGATGACCGTGCCGGCAATCGGCCAGTGACCGGTGAGGACCTGGGGAGAGCTCGTGCGGAAGCTGTCGGTGATCCTGCGGAGGTGATCGACGATGTCCTCGTCGGCCGCGGCCCTCGTCCGCCCACCGGAGACCAGCTGGTGACGTGACGCCGATGGCAGGCATGCGACGTCGAGGTCCTTGCAGCCGTAGATCCCCGGGGCGGCGGCGATCACGATCTGCGCGTCGAGGTCCTCGAAGATCCCGAGCACGGAGGACTGACCGGGATGAGGAGCACGGTCGTGGTTGCCCGGGATCATCACGACGCCGACGTTCTCCCGGCGCAAGCGGTCCAGTCCGGTCCAGAACAGGTTCAGCGATGTGGCGTCCGGGTTCGGTCCGTGGAAGACGTCACCCGCCACGATCACAACCCCGGCCTGACGCTCGATCGCGATGTCCACCGCGGCCTGCCAGCAACGGTTCACGTCGAGGATGCGCGACGGGATGCCGGTGGTCGGGTCAGGACGTGAGTTCGAGATGAGCCCTTGGTGCAGGTCTGCCGCGAACAGCACGCGCATCAGGCCACAGCCCTTCGCTCGCCTCGGACCAGCTTGCTCACCGTTGCCTGCGCGATCCCGTACTCCTGCGCGAGCTGCAGCTGAGTGACGCCGCCCCGCTCGTATCGAGAGCGGATGGTGCGGACGGCCTCGACTGGAATCCGCGGAGGAGGACCGATCCGGCCTCGCCGGATGATGGGACCCGGGACGTGGCGCCAGCTCTTACCGAGCACCGCGTAGACGACGACCATTCGGTCGACGCCGAATGCATGAGCGAGGGCTACCTGGGTCTCTCCCGCGGCATGCCGCCACCTGATCTCCTCAACCTGCGCCTCGGTTAGGAGAGCACGCCCGTTCAGCTCGCCCGCGAGGACAACTTGACGGCCTTTCGCGATCATGTCGGCGTTGTTGTCCGCGATCGTCCCCAGGAACAGATGGTCTGGGTTGCAGCACGGAGGGTTGTCGCATCGATGCAGGACGCAAAGACCCTCGGGGATCGGCCCGACGAGCAGTTCGTAGGCGAAGCGGTGTGCGGCTACCAGACGACCATCCACGGCGAACCGGCCGTGACCGAACGGGATCCTCGACCCCATCCACGGCCAGCACTGGGACCGATCGCCAATCCGAAGCTTCATCCAGAAGCGTTCCTCCGGGGTGAAGCGTCGACGGATTCGCCGGCTCAAGGCTTGCCCGCCCTCGAGAACTCGAGCCACTCCTGGGCCAGCGTGGTCACCTTGGCCACCGCTTCGACCTTGCCGTCGGCGATCTCCTGGAGGTAGCCCGGGTCGGAGTCGACGACCTCTGAGAACCGCTCGCCCTTGTGGGGACCACCGCGGAACCGAGGATCACCGGAGGGGACAACCGGACCGGCATCGGCCTCAGGCGTGGTGCTTCGAGACCTCCCAGTCCCCCTCGGCTCCTCGCCCTCGGCCGACACCGGGTTCGCCTCCGGCGGTGGTGCCGGAAGCTCCGTACGCGGTCCGAACATCTCGGCCGCCGCCCGTTCGCCCTCGATCTGGATCCGCTCGAGCTGCATCGGATCGGTCGCGTCGGGTCGATAGACGAGACGCGGGATCGCGTATGGGCGGGAGAGCGCTTCCCTCGAGAAGCTCTGCGGCACGATCAGGATGCGCCGGATGACGCGTGACTTCGCCTTGGACTCAGCCAGCGAGAGGA
>JALYLP010000406.1 GCA_030774195.1 Actinomycetota bacterium
CGCGACCGGCTTCCTGCTGCGGCCGCGGCCGCCCCGGCGCCGCCTGCGCTTCTTCGCCGGGGTGGCTGCAGATCCGTCCTCCGAAGCCACTGTCGCCGGTTCCTCCCCGCCGTCGGTGGCGGGCGTCTCCGTGGAACGCGTGGTCTCCGAGGGCTCGTCGGTCCTCACCGTGTTCGCGGCCGCCCCGGCGGGCTTCCGTCTGCGCGGTTGACCGGACCGTTGCTGCGTCCTCGGCTTCGCGGCGACTTCCGTCGCCGACGGGACCCCCGCAGCGGCAGGGACGTCGCTCGATCCGTCGGATGCGTCGGATGGGGCGGTCGCGGCCTCGCCGGATCCGTCGTTCGTGGCGGATGCCGCTCCGGTCCCGGACCGACCCCGGCCCCGTCCGCGTCCGCCGCGGCGACGGCGTCGCGACGAGGAGGTCCCGGCTGGTGCCTGTTCGGCAGCCGACGTGGTGCTGGTCCCCTCATCGGGGGTTGGCGTCACGGACGCCGCTCGGCCCTCGACATCGATGTCGTGGTCCATGTGGTGCTCCCTTCGCTCGATGCGAGGGGGCGTGCGCCGGGTAGGCAGATACCGGAGCACAGCCGACTGGCTGCGCCGCAAGACGTTGCTGTGGGTCCGCTCACGCTGCATCTGTTGCGCGTGCTGCGAATGACGTCGTGCACCCGGTACGTACCTTCTCCCGGCGCTGCGGCCCTACGCGGCGGCCCTCGTCTGGGCCGCTCGGGCGCGGTCGCGCGCCTCCTCGACTTCCTTGGATCCCACCCGACCACCGGTTGGATCCGGTCGCGGGCGGGCACGTCTGTTCCCAGGATAGCAGCGGGTCCGGCGCCGTAGCTCCAAGCGGGCGGGCTATCTCCGGTGGCCCATCGGGACGAGGGCCTGGGCCATCCGGCCCACAGGCGTGTCCCTCGAAGGAACCCTACGTCGGTCGGATACCGGGCGGCCTTCGAGCGGCGCACCCTCTGCATATGCCTCAGGGCACCCTTCCCCTGTCCGGTCGCGTTCGGGTCCTCGTCGTGGACGACAACGACGGCTTCCGTGGTTCGCTGGCCGCCCTGCTCAGCGGCGAGGACCTCGAGGTGGTGGGCGAGGCCTCGAACGGCATCGAGGCGATCCAACTCGTCAACGAGCTGGGCCCCGACGTCGTCCTGATGGACGTCCGCATGCCACAGATGGACGGGATCGAGACCACGCGCCGGCTGAAGGCCCTCCATCCTTCGCTCGAGGTCGTGGCGCTCACCGGGCTCGAAGAGGAACGTGCGGTGCGCGAGATGTTGGTGGCCGGGGCATCGGGCTACGTCCTCAAGGATTCCGACGGTGACGAGATCATCCACGCGGTCCGCCGCGCCGCGAGCGGAGGTGCCCTCCTTTCCCCCGACGTCACGCCGACCGTGATCGAGCAGCTGCTCGAAGCTCTCGAACGCGAGCGGCGCCGGACGCGGCAGCTAGAGATCGCGCAGGAGGCCTTGCTCGAGCGCGGCGCCCGCCGGCAGCAGCTGATCGGTCGGGTCGGTCATGAGCTGCGTACGCCCGTGACGGTCGTCCTCGGCCTCGCGCAGACGCTCCGCCGTGGAGGACTCGACGACGAGCAGCTCGACGAGGTCCTCGACACACTGGTGCTCCGCACCGAGGGGCTCGCTCGCCTCGTCCGCCGGTTCGAGGCCGCGATCGAGGCCGGGCTGACGGAATGGGCCAACGTGACGGAGCTCGCGAAGGAGGTCGGAACGCGAGAGCCACGGATCCGCGTCCAGGCCCCGCTCGCGCCGGTGATGACGGCGTTGAACCGGACCGCCGGCATCCGGATCCTCGAGGAGCTGGTCGAGAACGCGCTGGCGTTCTCGCCCGAGACGACGCAGGTCGTGATCCGGGTCACCAACGATGACGGCATCCCCCAGGTCCGGGTGATCGACCACGGACATGGCATCGAGCCCGACGCGATCCCCCGTATCTTCGAGCCACTCGAACAGGCGCAGGAGCTCCACACGCGCACCCACCCGGGGATCGGGCTGGGACTCAGCCTGGCTCGGCTCTCGGCTCGGGCGATGGACGGCGACGTGACCCTCGAATCGACCGGCCTCGCCGGCACGACCTTCCTCTGGTCCGTCGCGGGTGGGCCGAGCGTCCTCGCCGAGCTCCCGCCGCGGATCGCCGCGCTCAGCTAGCTGAACCGGCGCATGTGGATGCTTTCGAGCATCCCGATCGCGGCGAAGCTCACGAGGATCGACGATCCTCCGTAGGACAGGAACGGCAACGGGATCCCGGTGATGGGCATGATCCCGATCACCATCCCGACGTTGACGAACATCTGGATCGCGAACATCGACGCGATCCCCGCCGCCACGAGCGTGCCGAACGGGTCCTTCGATAAGGTCGCGATCCGGATCGCGCGCCAGAGGATCAGGGCGTAGAGGAGCAGGACGAACATCGCGCCGACGAACCCGAACTCCTCCCCCGCAACGGTGAAGATGAAGTCGGTGTGCTGCTCCGGAACGTAGTCGAGGTTCGTCTGCGTGCCTTTGAGGTAGCCGACGCCGGTCAATCCCCCCGATCCGACGGCGATCAGCGATTGGTCGAGGTTGTACCGAGCGTCCTCGGGAGCGTTCGTCCGGTCGAGGAACGCGGTGAGTCGTTCGCGCTGGAAGTCCTTGATCACCCCGAGCTGGAACGTAAGGAAGATCAGGATCAGCCCGGCGGCGGTCAGGGCGAGGATGTGCTTCAGCCGGGTTCCCGCGACCACCAGCATCCCGACGACGATCGCCGCGAGGGCGATCGATGTGCCGATGTCCGGCTGGAGGAACACGAGGACCAGCGGAACGGCGGCGACCGCGAGAACCTTCACGATGTCTGGCAAGGTGGGCTCGGGCGTCCGGAGCTCGGAGAGGACCGCCGCGAGCATCACGATCACCGAGAGCTTGGCAACCTCCGAAGGGGTGATCTGGAACCCGGCGATAGAGAACCAGCGTTGCGCGGTCCCGGTGGCGTCCGTCGCACCGATCCCGGGGACCTTGACGAGCACCAGCGCGGCGAGCGTCGCGAGGTAGATGAATCCCGCATAGACCTTGAAGAAGCGATAGTCGAACGTCGTGATCACCAACACGATGACGACCCCGAGCATCGCCGTGATCGCCTGCTTCTTGACCCGCACGAATGGGTCGAGGCTCTCGCCGCGAAGAGTGGAAGCCGTCGCCGAGTAGAGCAGGAAGAGACCGACGACGACGAGGGCCCCGGTAAGCAGGAGCAGGAACCAATCGACGTGGCGGATCGGCCGGCGCTCGTCGGCCCAGACCCGCCCCGCGACCATGTCCATCAGAGGTCGCCCCCTCCGCACCCGCCGCTTCCGCTGTCGGGAAGATGGTAGATGTCCTCGATCAGGTGGCGTGCGATAGGCGCCGCCGCCGTCGCACCGAACCCTCCTTGCTCGACCATCGCGATGACCACGTACTTGGGCGCGTTCGGGTTCTGCCCGGCCATCGCCGCGAACCATGAGGTGTCCTGGTAGGGCGGACGCTCGGCCGTGCCGGTCTTCCCGCCGACCCACACCTGGGAGGTCGGGAACCCTCTGAACGTGCATGACGCGGTCCCAGACGTGATCACCGAGCCCAGCGCCCCTCGGATGTACGCCAGCTCGCTCGGCGTGTACGGGAGCGTGCGGCTGCAGCGATCCTCGGGCTGCCTCACCACGGTCCCGTTGGGGGCGACCACCTGGTCGACCACGTGGGGGCGGCACAGGTGCCCGCCATTGGCGATCGCCGAATACGACTGCGCGAGCTGCAGCGGGGTGGCCTTCACGTACGTGGAACCGATCATCGTCAGGATGTCACCGCCGGGCACCCAGCCGTCAGGGAACAAGGTGGGTTGGGTCTTCGCCCACGCGGGATCGGGGACCAGGCCGGAGCCCTCCGACGGCAGATCGACCCCCGTCGGGGTTCCGAACCCGAACTCGTGCAGGTCGTTCTGGAGGAGCTGGCCGTTATCCGAGAGCTGGTTCTGGACGTACCGGAAGTAGAAGTCCGACCCGAAGCGGTCGAACACCGTGTCGCACGAGATGCGGATCGCGTCGGCGAGGCTCATCGTCCCGAGGTTCGCGGTCGTCCAGTTGTGGAAGACGGTTCCGGACGTGTCGCCGGGATGCGTGTACGTCGCGTCGCACGGGTAATACCCGCCGAGCGTCGCGATCCCTTCCTTCAGCGCCGCCAGGGCGGTAACCGGCTTGAACGTCGAACCGGGCACGTACCCCAGCTGGATCGCCCGGTTGAGCGACGGGGCCGCGGCGCTCTTGTACAAGTAGTTCGCTTGGCTCTTGGTGAGCCCCTGCACCAACCAGCGCGGGTCGTAGCTCGGGAGCGACGCCATCGCCTTGATCGCGCCGGTCTGTGCATCCATCACGATCACCGCACCGGCGTTGGCCTTCAGCGGCTGGTGGTTCGAGTCCGTCCCCGTTCGTGCGCGTGCGAGCCCGTCCCGGAGCTGTCGTTCGGCATCCCGCTGGATCCGGAGATCGATCGTGAGGTGCAGGTCGTCCCCGGCCGTCGGGTCCTTCACGCCGAGGGCCCGGATCGTCTCCCCGTCGGAGTTGACGATGAACTTCTGCACTCCTTGGGTCCCTCGGAGGAACCGCTCGTACACCTGCTCGAGGCCCGAGCGCCCGATCACATCGGACTGTTGGTACCCCTTGTCCTTCAACCGGTCGTACTCACCGGCGAAGATCGGGCCGACGTAACCCAAGATGTGCGCCGCCGTGGAGCCCTGCGGGTACGCGCGCACCGAGGTCGGGACCACGTCGACGCCGGGGAACAGCTCCTGATATTCGGCGATGTAGTCACGCACGTGCGATGGCACGAACTCCGCGACGGGGATCGGCTGGAACGAGTAGTACCGCTTGTCCTGCAGCCGAGCCACGAGCTCCCGGACGGGGACGTTCAGGAGGTGCGCCAGCCGGTAGACGACGGCCTCGGCCTGGCTCCCCATCGCGTCACGATTCACGCGGACCTCGAGGCTCTCCTGGTTCTCAACGAGCGAGCGGCCCCGATCGTCGTACATCAGGCCACGCAACGGTTCCGTGTAGACGAAACGGACGCTGTTGTCCCGGGCCTGCTGCTGGAACTGCGTCGTCGCGAGGACCTGGAGGAACCACAGGCGGGTCGAGAGCGCGACGAACATCAGCGCCACCAGCAGCGCCAGCACCTTGATCCTGGACGACATCTTGTCCATCTAGAACCGAACCACCCTTCGAGGTCGGGATCCCTCGGTGATGCGTCGCAGGACGGGGTAAAGGATCGGTGTGAGGACCGCGTTGTACAGAGCCGCCAGCAGGGCAACGCGAACGCCGTACGCCGCTTGCTCGTGGAAGTTCCCCAGCAGGACCGACACGACCTCGTAGAACGCCAGGCCCGCGGCCGTCCCGACCGCCACGACGATCGTCGGTACCAGCGGCGACGGCGACACGATGAACTGACGGAACATCCCGACCGAGTAGCCGAGGAGCGTGAGCGTGAGCGCGGTCAGTCCTTTCGGTTCGTTCATCAGGAAGTCTTGCGCCAGGCCGCTCGCGAACCCGACCGTCGCGCCCTCGTTCGGGCCCTCGAGCAGAGCGATCGCGATCGTCAAGAGATACAGCAGCTCGGGACGAACGCCCAACAAGCGGAGCTGTCCGAAGACGGTCGACTGCAAGAGCAGCGCCGTCACCACGACCGCGGCGATCGAGAGGACCCTGCGGATCACCCCGTCGAGCCTTCCTGGCTCGGATCGGTCTTGTAGACGAGGACGTATTCGAGCGCGGAGAAGTCCACCGCCGGTCGAAGGGTGACCGCGGTCTCGAGGGCGTTGGTGCTCTGGATCACGCTCGCGACCTCGCCGATCAAGATCCCCGGCGGGTACCGCCCGTGCTGGCCATTGATCTGGTAGCTCACGGTGAACACCTGGACGGGCTGATCGCCGTTGAGCGAGATCTGCGTGTCCTGGGGGATGCCGTCCATCCTCGGGTCCTGCTCACCTCGGCCGCGGACCAGCCCCGTCGCGCGGGTCGTGCTGAGCCGTCCCGCGACCGCGAAGTTCTGATCGATCAAGAGCTGCACGTCGGCGGAGATCGGCGTGACCTTGGCGACCAAGCCCACCAAACGCGGTGACGTCGCCGACCCCGCGACGACCGGCTGGCCGACCGCCACGCCATCGTCCGATCCCGCGCTGATCGTGATCGTCCACTCGAAGTTCGAAACACCGTTTCCGATCACGACGGCGGGGATGCCGGCAGGATCGAGGGTTCGCTTCAGCCCCAACAGGTCCTCGAGCGTTCGGAGCCGGTCCTGGATGTCGCCCGCGCCGGCGATCTGCGTCTGGAGGTCTGCAACCTGCCCCCGCAGATCGGCGTTGTCGCGCTCGAGCGACGGCAGGTGCGCGAGGCCGGAGAAGAAGTCGCCGATCGGGCGCGTGACCGTTGAGACACCCTGCTGCAGAGGGGCCATCACGGTCTGTGTCCATCGGCCCGCCTCGGCGAGCGGGCCCGCGTCACCCTCCCGATAATCGAGCGTGATTATGGCGAGCGATGCCGAAACGAGCGCGATGACGAGCAACCGCGTGCTGCGGGGGCGTGAGCGCGTGACCACGCCGGTCTACCGCCGGCTGCTCGGGCTCACCAGGACGCGCTGCAGAACCTCGAACTCCTCGAGGCACTTCCC
>JALYLP010000407.1 GCA_030774195.1 Actinomycetota bacterium
ATGCTGCGAATGCGATGAGGCGTTTCATGGTTCATTCTCCTGTCTTCTTGAGTGCTAGGCGGAACCGAGCGCCGAGCAGAGCTCCGCAGGAGCCTCCGGCGAGCCGCCGTTGACGAACCACTCGATCAGGACGCCGGGACCCGCCTGGAAGTCGATGGTGCCGTCGGCAGCGGCCATCACGAGTCTCCCGGCCGTCAGGTAGACGGTTCCGGTGTGCGGCAATGTGACGGCGAACTCGCCGGCGATCGTTTCCGTCGCGGAACCGAAATCGGCGGGGATCGCGAGAACGTCCGTGACGGTGTCGTGCCCCGTGAACGGGAGAGACGCACCCGTCACGGAGTTGACGAACAGTCCCGAACGGTACGTGTCCTGGATGAAGCGCTGGGTCATGTTGCCGTCGCGGTTGTACGTGCGGCTGGCCGTCTGGTCGACCGTCGCGTCGAGGACGATGTCGAAAGCATCCGCCCCGTCGCCGCAGACGGTGCCGGTGTCATCGTTCACCACCACGGTGCGCGAGCCGAAGCAGATGGTGCCGCTCCCGACCGCCTTACACGGCTCGAATGACGGAGGCGGTGGGTTCAATGTCTGTGTCACGGGCTGCCCCGCGTGGGCCGAAGCGCTGGGGACAAGCATCGCAAACGTGATCGCTGCGAGAAGGGTGAGTCGCTTGAAGCGGAGCATGTCAGCCCCTTTCGGTGTGGTCTGTACGGTCCGGTCGTGGTGCCTACGCGCCCCCTTCGCGGCTTCACTCACATACAGACGTCGTTCGTGTCATGCGCGTACATCAAGCTGAGATCGCAGATCCGCTTGACGGCGCCGCGCCTCTACGAGGAGGAATCAGTTGACCCGGGTATACGAAGAGACCTCGTAGAAGACCGTCTGGTTCATGATGTCGTCCAGCGCTTTACTGATGCTGCGCGGGTAGATCCCGTCCGACGGTCCCCATGGGGAATTGTCTGGGAGACGATCCTGGATCAGAGCCAAGGTCAAGCGATCTCCGTGGATGGCGAAGTTCACGGTGATGTACAGCTTGCCGGTCTCGCCGCCGGCCATGTAGGTGTCGGCATCCTGGATCACGTAGGTGCCCGTCCACTCCTCGCGTGCGGCTCCACTGTCCTTGGACGTGCTGATGACGAGTTGGTCGCCGGCGAAGTGCAGCTGGTTGACCTCCGTGTGGTAGCTGGAGAAGCCCTGGGGATTCGTCCTCTCGAACTCGTCTACCTGTGCGTCCGTGAACATGTCCCTCAGCAGGGTGTCGATCTTGTCCGCTGAGAGAGGCTCGCTCTCCCAGATCCCAGTAAGGGGGCCGGTCTGGGCGACAGGGCCGTTCGTCGCTGTGATGCTCTTTGAAGGCGAGTCGCCTATCGACTCCGAGCCGACCAAGGACTGCGAGCCGCTCACGACCGGCGTGGATCCGCACGCGGCGAGCGCAAATGCCGTGACACCAAGCACCAGCGCGATCGTCGGATCCCTCGTCGTCCTCTGCATCGCTCCTCATCTCCTCCGGTTGCTCAACGACTTCGTGGGACGAGCCTGGTTCACACCCTTCACATCGGCGAGGTACTGAAACGGAGGCGTCCCTCCTCGTAGCACCGGGAGTCGACAGGCGCCTGAGGGTCGTCGAGGAACGACAGGCGCAGATCAGGACAGTCGGGACGGTCGAAGAAACCACCATCATTATGCACCGTCGAAATACCGATCGAGACGTCCGCCAGGCCGGTGATGCCAGCTCGTATTGCCGCGGGGCTCATGAACGGGGATAACGATCCGCTCTCGATGAATACGGGCACGTCGGACGTGATGGGCTCGGTGACCTCGCGACCGCCCGGCTGAACGTCCCAGGCGTTGCAAGCATCGAGGTACGGACTCTCGACGTAATCCGCGGACCAGCTCCGGACTCCAGCCGCGAGACGCGAAAGCGTGCCGACGTCGGCGAAGGGTTCCTCATCGCGGCACAGGACCGAGTAGTAGGCGCCCTGGTTCAAGTTCAAAGGGCACGTTGGAAGATAGCCACCGCAATAGATCTGGTAAGACGCGTCCTGGGCGGCAAGGTGTGTGAGCGTGCCTGTGATATCCCCGTCGTGCGCGATAGCTGTGATCGTCGCGGGGAGATCGTTCGACTGCGCGGGCATCGAGGAAAGACGCTGCCGGAGACTCCGAAGGAGCGCCGCACCGTCCATAAGGACGGCAGCCCCGCCCGATCTGACCCGGACGGGGCTCGCCTGGAGCCGGTCGATCGCGAGCTGCATGTCGGCGTGCACACTAGGGAAGTGGCGCCGACAAGCTTGGTCTGCGTCGCACATGTCCGCAAGGTGGGTCACGCTTGCTCGCGTGCTTTCGAACGCCTGCACGAAGGGGTCGGTATCTGGGAACTCGGGGTTGTACAGGACGACGCCTCCAAGACCAGGCGGGTTCGAGCGCATCGCTTCGAACACCGCGCGCGACGTGGACCCCTTGGAAAGGATCTCCCAGTCGCCCAGACCGAGTGCCCCTGTAACGTCGAGGATGTCGGCGCCGAGTGCCGGGATGTCGAAGTCCGTTGGGTCGATCCCCTGGGCAGCGATCCGGGCTCGGCATGACGCGACGGCCGCGAGGAAAGCCGCGCGCATACCGGCGTCGTCGATCGGTTCGGCGCGCGCGCGGCCGGACAGCGCCTCGACCTCGGGGCAGGAAAGGTTCGGTTCGGAATGCCCTGTGCCTCGGAGTTCGACGGCGATCAGCTCGTGACCGGGGAGCGTCCTGGCGACGTCGTTGACGTTGGTGTAGTCGAACGAGAACCCGATCTCACCTCCGACGTAGAGCACGGGTGGGCCGGTTGGGGGCCCATCCGGCGCGATCCGGAACACGAAGATGCGGACGGTTCGGCCGCCGGGTTGGCTCCGGTTCTCAGGGACAATGACGTAGCCACACGAGATTGGGCTCACGCTGACGACGGAGACCTCGGGCGGGCACGCGACGGCCTCGAACGACGCCTCATATCGTTGCCCGTGATGATCGATCGTGCATGCGCCCATCGCGACCATGAGCGCCCACCCGACCACCGCCGCCGGCGATCTGAGCGTCACGGCGACGGCCAACGGTCACGGATCATCGTGCCTGCCAGGGATGCGCGGTGAAGAGCACGACCCGAACGGGGCATGTATCGCTCACGAGCGTGAAGCTCAACGTGGATCCCTCGCGAGACCACCGGTAGACGCCTACACCTTGGCAGGTATCGCTGGCGAAGGCGGTGGTCAGGAGCCGGTCCCCTTCGAGTTGGTATTGCGAGCGCGGCGTCGACACGTTCGCACCTGCCGGACCCGTCACGCTCACGAGACCATCCCCGCGTAACGTGAACTGCCAGAGCCCCTCGAGTTGAAGCCCAGGCGCTCCGGACGCGTCCGCCCGCTTGATCTCGACCGCGTAGGTGCCTTCGATCGCCCCGGGAGCCGGTGTGCCTTGGTGGGCGGGGATCCGTTGGTGTCGGACCACGTCGATGACCGCCGGCCCGACGACGGCGATCGCGGCGATCAGCGCCATGACGACCACGGCGCCCCCGACTCGGCGGATCCGCTGCCGTCGTCGTCCCCCTCGAACCACGTCGCCGAGGAATCGGTCCACGTCGACGTCGAGATCGGAGGCGTCCCGAGTGAGCTCGTTGCGGAGGCGTCCGTCAACCGACATCGCCTGCCACCTCCTCCCGGAGCAGGTCCGCGAGGTGACGCCGCGCTCTGCTCAGATGCACCCGTACCGTGGACTGCGACATCCCGAGGATCTCGACGATCTCGGCCGTCGGACGGTCCTCGTAGTAGTACAGGACGATCACGGCCCGCTGCGTCGGGGAGAGACTCGTCATGGCTTCCGCAAGGTCGATGTCCGTGGTCCGATCGAAGGTCGGTCCCACCGCCTTGCGCTCAAGGACCGCGCGCAGCCGATCGCGTTTCTGTTGACGGAGCGCCATCCGGATCGCGATCCTGCGCACCCAGGCCTCCGGTCGTTCGTATCGGGAGACCTTGCGCCAGTGCGTGTAGAGCTGCGTGAAGGCATCCTGAGCGATGTCTTCAGCCCGACCGCGGTCTCGCAGGATCAGGTACACGGTTCGAAGGACCGACGGGAACTCGGTCCGGAAGAACCACGCGTACTCGAGTTCCGTGTCGGCCACGTAGCGGCTTCCCGCGAGATCTGCTCGATCTCGTCCTACTCCTTACAGACATCAGGCCGCAAGGACGCGTACACGGGGATGACCAATTCCGAAGGCGTCTCCTTACTCTGGCGCGGGCGGCGGAGGGAAAGGTGTCCGTTGGCCCGTTGGCGTTTACCAGTAAGCGATCCGTGAGCAAGAACACTTGGATCCCGTCGAGTTAAGGCGCGTCGTCATGCATTTCAGCTGGCCACAGCGTGCGAGAGCGGAGACTCGAACTCCCACGGCCTCTCGGCCACCGGATCCTAAGGTTGCTCGCGCTACGCACGAGACCCGGTTTCTACGTGTCGGCCTGTGTCATTTGGTGTCGTCCAGTGTCCGCGTGTGTCGTCCTGTCGTGAGCAAAGTGTGAGCAGGAACGGATCCGTCGATGGCCGCCAGTGGCGTCACCGATGGTGCCGTAGCCGTACAACCCGGATAGAGCGACCGAGATATATCGACCCCGCGCTCTGATCTGGACGACAACTGCTCTCAGCGTTAGCGCCACGTAAGTCCGCCGTGTAGCCGCGGCCCTAAAGGCCCCCGTCCGCCCCGGGGGGGTTGACCTGCGGTGCGACGGGGTGCGACCTCCACTCGGAGACCACCGGCACGCACCCTTCCTGATCCAGGAGGGGGGAGGGACAATCGCAGCCGGGATGGAACCGATCGACATCGGTGGCGACAGCGCTCATCTTGTGGGTGAAGGCGTCGCGTCGAACGGGGATCCGTCCCAGATGTGGCTCGGCCGCCTCGCCTGGCCGCTCGCGGTCTTCTGGCTCGTGGCGTGGCTGACGACGGTCGCGCTGGTGATCGCGAACCGCATGGCGATCCGGGCGATCGAAGACGCGGACCCGGTGGACGTGATCCTGCCGATCGGATTCGCGGTCATGGGGACGCTCCTCGCCGCCAGGAAGCCCCGAAATCCGACGGGATGGATCTTCCTCAGCATCGCGATCCTCGGCGCGCTGTCCGGGGTCTCGACGCAATACGTGTTCAGGAGCTCGAACATCGCTCCGCTCCCACTCACCGCCTGGGTGGCGTGGGTCCACGATCCGCTGAACTGGCTCGTGTTTCCAGCGGGGCTGGCCACGTTCTTCTTCCTGTTGTTCCCCGATGGGCACCTACCCTCGCGCCGATGGCGATGGATGGCCTGGTTCGCGGTCCTCATCGTGTGCGTTGGCTTCGGATTCCTGGTGTTCCAGACGTCGATCCAGTTAGCCGGTTCGGCATCGATCCCTAGTCCGCTCGGGTCGATCGCCGTCGTGGACATGAACAACGGAGCTCCCGGCGTGATCTGGGTGGTTGGGCTCGCGGTCATCGTGACGGCGATGGCGGGGACCGTCGTCCGGATGCGGCGCTCTTCGGGCGAGCTCCGTCAGCAGCTGCGGTGGCTCGCGTTCGCCGCCGTACTCACGGCGGTCGCGATGGTCGGGCTGGTCACCTCGTTCGCTATCGGTCTCAACCCGCCGAATGCGGCGTTCGACACGATCCTCGTTCTCGGGTACGGCATCGCCGTCCCGGTGAGCTGCGGTATCGCCATCCTGAAGCACGGGCTCTACGAGCTTGACGTCGTGATCAGCAAGACGGTCGTGTATGCGGTCCTCGCCGCGTTCTTCACGGTCGTGTACCTCGCCATCGTCGTCGGGATCGGGACGACGATCGGCTCGACCCATAGCTCGTTCCTGACCGTGCTCGCCGCCGCGACGATCGCGGTGGCGTTCAACCCGGTCCGCGATCGCGCGAAGCGGTTCGCCAACCGGGTCGTCTACGGGGAGCGGGCCTCGCCCTACGAGGTGCTCTCCGAATTCTCGGAGCGCGTAGCCGAGACCTATTCCGTGGAGGACGTTCTGCCCAGGATGGCCACACTGCTCGGCCAGGGCACCGGCGCGCGCGACGCGACCGTGTGGCTCCGCGTGGGCGGCGAGCTCCGCCCGTCAGCCACGTGGGGATCGGGTGGGAGCGAGCAGGCTCCGATCCTGATGCCGGATGGGGAGCTTCCGGTCATCGCGGACGCATCGAAGGTCGCCCCCGTTCGGCATCGGGACGAGCTCCTGGGTGCCCTCACGGTCACGAAAGCGCCCAACGACCCGCTCACCGGGGCGGAGGACAGGCTCGTCGACGACCTGGCGGCGCAGGCCGGGCTTGTGCTGCGGAACGTTCGGCTCACCGAGGAGCTGCGCGCGAACC
>JALYLP010000408.1 GCA_030774195.1 Actinomycetota bacterium
AGATCGCCCCGTGCGGGTCGATCACGTACTTCTTCGCAGCACCCTTGTCGAAGTCGCGGTATCCCTGAGGCGCGTCGGTCAGCGGGATCGTCGTGACGTTGACGTTCTTGGCGGGGTGCGTCTTGTCGTGCAGGATCGCCATCATCAGCTGCCGGTGATAGCGCATGACCGGGCACTGACCGGTCGTGAACGTGTGGGACTTCGCCCAACCGAGCCCGATGCGGATGCCCAGCTGCCCGATCTTCGCGTTCTCATCGACGCCGCCGGGATCTCCCGTCACGTACAAGCCTGGGATGCCGAGTGCGCCGCCGGCTCTCGTGATCTCCATCAGGGAGTTCAGCACGGTGGCCGGCTGCTCCTTATCGGCGTCGCGCCCATAGCCCTTCGCCTCGAAGCCGACGCAGTCGACGGATTGATCGACTTCGGGAACACCGACGATCTGTTCGATCTGGTCCACGAGCTTGGCGTCCTTCTTCAGGTCGATCGTCTCGCACCCGAACGACGCCGCCTGCTTGAGCCGCTCGTCGATCATGTCGCCAACGATCACGACCGCGGCCCCGAGGAGCTGACACGCCGTCGCACACGCGAGCCCGACAGGCCCGGCACCAGCCACGTAGACGACGGAGCCCGGTCCCACGCCCGCGCTGTACGCACCGTGGTAGCCGGTCGGGAAGATGTCCGACAGCAGGGCCAGGTCCTTGATCTTTTCCATCGCCTGGTCGCGGTCCGGAAATACGAGCAGGTTCCAGTCCGCGTAGGGAACCATCACGTAGTCCGCCTGCCCACCGATCCAGCCACCCATGTCGACGTAGCCGTACGCCGCCCCCGGGCGGGAGGGGTTCACGTTCAGGCAGACGCCGGTCTTTCCCTCCTTGCAGTTCCGGCACCGGCCGCACGCGATGTTGAACGGAACGGACACAAGGTCGCCGACCTTTACGAACTCCACGTCGCGTCCGGCCTCCACGACCTCGCCGGTGATCTCGTGCCCGAGGATCAGGCCCTCCGGCGCGGTCGTGCGACCGCGCACCATGTGCTGGTCGCTCCCGCAGATGTTGGTCGCGACCGTCTTCAGGATGACCCCGTGCTCGGTCTTGCGATCTCCGAGCGCGAGCTCCGGATACGCGATCTCCTGGAGCTCCACCTTGCCGGGGCCCATGTAGGCCACACCACGGTTTCCAGCCATGTCCGCTCCTCCCTCGTTGGCTACGACGGCGGGTTCGAGCGGTGCGCTAAGAGATCGCAGCGGCGCCGGCCGTCGCGACCGTGTGGTCGTCCTCCACCGTGGAGCCCGAGACGCCGATCGCGCCGATCACCTGGTCGCCGTCCTTGATCGGAACGCCGCCGGGGAACGTGATCAGCCCGCCGTTGGAGTGTTCGATGTTGTAGAGCGACCCACCCGGCTGGGAGACCTGGCCGATGTCGCCGGTGTTCATGTCGAACCAGCGTGCCGTCCGCGCCTTGATGATCGAGATGTCGATACTGCCGATCCACGCGCCGTCCATCCGTGCGAACACCTTCAGGTTCGCGCCGGCGTCCACGAGCGCGATGTCCATCTTCGTGCCGATCTCCTCGGCCTTCTTGATGGCACCCTCGAGGGCAGCGTTCGCCTGGTCGAGGCTGAGGTCCTTGGTACCGAGTGAGGCCATTGCCGCACCCCCCTTTCACGGGGACGCGCGACGCGGGAAAAGGGGCCCGGTCGCTCTCGGAGCGTTTCTATCACGGAGCTACACCGCCGGACAAAGCGAACCGGCGGACCGGCGGTCATCGGCTCCGCCCGCGGCGGCGCGCGCGTACTATCCGATCGTGCGTGACATCGCTTCAGCGATCGACTCGCTCGCCGACCGGGGAGAGCGGATGGCCCTCGCCACGGTCGTGGCGGTCCGCGGCTCGGCCTACCGGAGACCCGGAGCACGGCTCGTCGTCTCCGAGCACGGGGAGCCGGTGGGAAGCCTGAGCCCTGGCTGCCTGGAAGCCGAGCTCGTGGAGGTCGCCGGATCGGTGATGGCCGACGGGTGTCCGACGCTTCGCGCCTTTGACCTCACGGCGGATGACGAGGCCGAACTCGGATGGGGGCTCGGATGCAACGGTGAGATCGAGGTATTCCTCGAGCCCGCGATCCTCGCGGTGGAGCTGGCCGAGGAGCTGCGTGCGGTCGCGGAGGAGCGGACGACGCGGGCGATCGTGACCCTCCTTGAGGATGCGGACCGCCTTGCCGTGGGCGCGCGTCTGTCCCTGGATGCTCGAGGCCAGGTGCGGCGCCGATTCCGCGGATCGCCTGAGATGCAGAGAGCCGCGACCGACGTGGCCCGCGCCGCGCTGATCGACGACCGATCGGGCATCGTGGAGCTTCCGACGAGCTCGGGCATCCTTCGCGCGTTCGTCGAGGTGGCGCGCCCGCCGATCCGGTTGCTCGTGTGCGGCGGCGGCACCGACGTGACTCCGCTCGCGGCCGCCGCGGAGGCCCTCGGCTGGGACGTCGTGCGCGTCGCACGCGACGAATCGATAGACGAACGCCTCCTCGACGACCGGACCTTCGCGGTCGTCATGAACCACGCGTTCGCCGCAGATCGGGAGTGCCTCCGCGCGCTGCTCGCCTCGGAGATCCCCTACATCGGGGCCCTCGGACCGCGCGGGCGGACGGAGCGCCTCCTCGCAGACCTCGGCGAGCACGACCTTTCACGCGTGTTCGCTCCCGCCGGTCTGGATCTCGGGGCGGACGGCCCCGAGGAGATCGCGCATTCCATCGTCGCGGAGATCCTCGCCGTGGACCGTCGCCGGACCGGAGGTTTCCTCCGCGAACGGAGCGCCGGGATCCACTCGGA
>JALYLP010000409.1 GCA_030774195.1 Actinomycetota bacterium
CGCCCCACCCGCTCGGCGGTTCAGACGCCCGGCATCACCATCGTCACGTCCTCGCCCGGTGGCACGACCGGCTCCCACGGCTTCTTCTTCTGTGCGAACCAGTAGTAGAGGGCTCCCGCGACGAAGATCACCACGAACACGGTCCAGATCACCGGGATCTTGTTCAGGAAGCCGATATGGAAGTTCAGCAGCTGCTGTCCTTGGGTGTAGTAGTCCGACTGCACCGGCTTCGGGTTCGAGAAGATCCGCAGGAAGTTGGAATCCGACGCGGACCCCGGATCCCAGGCGCCCACCGCAGCGGACGGCCAGAGGAAGTTCAGCATCATCGCGAGCCCCCACAGGACCGCGACGACGTTCACCACCATCCCCCAGCCACCGAGCTTGAAGGGCGCCTCCGTCCTCGGCCAGCCCTTGGTCCGAGCACGCAGGAAGGACAGGTTCCCGAGCAGGTAGCTCAGATAGATCGACGCCGTCGCTCCGACCGCGATCACCGCCGCGCCCGCGAACTGGATGAACGGCACGGCCGCGAGCGCACCGACGATGATGCACGTCGCGATCGGCGTGTGCAGGCGAGGACTGACCTTCGCCATCGTCCTTGAGAACGGCAGCTGATCGTCGCGCGCCATCCCGAACGCCAAGCGGATCGTGGAGGTAAGGATGGCCATGCAGCAGACGAAGATCGCAGCCGAGACGACGAGCAGGTACAGGGTGGTCCCCGCCTGCGTCATGACGTCGGCGATGATCGTGCCCGGCGATGTCGCCAGCCCTTTCGCCTCGTCCGCGATGTTCGGGGCCGCGATCAGCACTCCCCAGAGGAAGATGGCCCCGATCACGAACGCGCCGATCACCGATGCGAGCACGGCCTTCGGCGCCTCGGCTCGCGGGTTCCTCGTCTCCTCCGCGAGCGTGGACGCGGTATCGAAACCGTAGATCACGTATAACGACATGAACATCCCGACCAGGAAGAACGGCACCGTGGTCGCCGCCGGGAAATGCAAGTAGTTCCCCGCCTGCGAGGATTGGAAGATCACTCCCACGCCGTTGTGATTGTGAACTGCAGCGAGGAAGACGGCGAACACGACCATCCCGAGGATCTCGAAGACGACGCCCGTGTTGTTGACGATCGCCACGAGCCGGACGCCGTAGATGTTGAGGATCGTTATGAGCGCCAGGGTGATGAGCGCGATCACCTTCTGGTCGGCGCTCCCGAGCGAGTCGTTCAACGACCACCCGAACATGTTGTTCAGCGCAGGGATCAAGGCGATCGGGAGCGTGGCGCACACCGACGCGACCGTGAGGATGCCGGCGAAGATGTAGAACCATCCGGTGATCCACGCGTAGCCGCGGCCCGCCAGGTACTTCGTCCACTGGAACACGGAGCCGGCGAGCGGGAAGTGGCTCGTCACCTCGGCGAAGTTGAGCGCGACGATGAACTGGAACAGGGCGACCGTCGGCCACGTCCACCACAGCCGAGCACCCAACGCCGACATCCCGAGGAAGAACAACGTGAAGATCCCCGTTGACGGCGAGATGTAGCTGAACGCGACCGCGAACGAGCTGAAGGTCCCGAGCCCGCGGTTCAACTCCTGCTGGTAGCCGAACTTCTCAAGATCGGCCGTATCCCTCGCCATCTGCTCTTCGTGCGTGGACATCCGTTCACCCCTTTCGACATCCGGACATGATCCGAACGGGGGAAGGATCAGCCGCCGCGAGCGGGGACGCACGGGTCGCCGCCGGCGCTCCGTGCCGACCGCCGGTTCATCCGGCGAGCACCAGCCGAGCCTCGACCCACGTGTCCCCTCTCAACGCCAACGCTCGCCCGCGGGCTTGGCTCGCGTGAGTGTGCGTCGGCCGGGCCTCGAGCGCAAGCCCGAGCGATGCGGCCGAACGAAACCTAGACGCCGATCGCGGCCAGGAACTCATCCAGGTCCGGCGCGACGTGGTAGGTCGTCTCGACCGCGCCCTCCAGAGCTTCGACGGTCTTGTACCCGTTGCCCGTGATGAACGCCACGGTCTCCTCGTCAGGGGCGATCACACCCTGCTCCACCAATCGCTTCAGGTTGGCGACGGTGACACCGCCCGCGGTCTCGGTGAACACGCCCTCGGTCGAGGCGAGCAGCTGGACGCCCTCCACGATCTCGGGCTCCGTGCACCACTCGATCGCACCGCCGGTCTGCCGGCTGACCTGCATCGCGAACATCCCGTCGGCCGGATTCCCGATCGCGAGCGAACGCGCGATCGTGTCGGGTTTGACGGGCTGCACCGTCTCGGCACCGTCCTTGAACGCCTGGGCGACCGGGCGGCAGCCTTCCGGCTGGGCCCCGCTTACGCGGTAGGGCTTCTCCTCGACCGCCCCGATCGCGATCAGCTCGGAGAACGCGCGGTGGATCTTGGTGAGTAGCGCGCCCGAGGCGATCGGCACGACGACGTGGTCGGGGAGGCGCCAGCCGAGCTGCTCGGCGACCTCGAAGCCGAGCGACTTCGATCCCTCGGCATAGTAGGGGCGCATGTTGACGTTGATGAACGCCCACGGGAGCGCGTCGGCAACCTCGCTGCAGAGCCGGTTGACGTCGTCGTAGTTCCCCTTGACGGCGACCACCTTCGCTCCGTACGCCAGCGTGGCAAGGATCTTCGCGCGCTCGAGATCCTCGGGGATGAACACGTAGCAGGGCATGCCGATACGCGCCGCGTGCGCGGCCGTCGCGTTCGCCAGGTTCCCCGTGGAGGCGCAGCTGATGGCCCGGAACCCGAACGCGCGCGCCATGGTCGTCGCGACCGAGACCACCCGGTCCTTGAACGAGTTCGACGGGTTCACCGAGTCGTCTTTGATCCAGAGCCGATCGAGCCCGAGCGTGTCCGCCAGCCGATGGGCCCGGCGGAGCGGCGTGAACCCGGCGCCCATGTCCACCCGATCGATGCCCGGCCCGCCGGGAAGGAGCGCCTCGTACCGCCAGAGGCTGGCGGGCCCTTGCTCCACGTGCTTGCGGAAGACCTCGCCGTCAACCGATTGCAGATCGTAGGAGGGCTCGAGGGGGCCGAAGCACTCCTCGCAGATCGTGAGCGGCTCGACCGGGTACTGCTGGCCGCAGATCCGGCACTGCAG
>JALYLP010000410.1 GCA_030774195.1 Actinomycetota bacterium
GCGTTCGGCGTGACGCTCTGCTGGCCGATGGCGTTCATCGGCGTCACCGCGAAGACCCCCGAGGCGGTGAACACGTGGGGCTTCATGATCATCTTGCCGCTCACGTTCGCCAGCTCGGTGTTCGCCCGGCCCGAGACGATGCCCGGTTGGCTGCAGGCGTTCGTGAAGGTCAACCCGATCACGTCCATCGTCGATGCAACGCGCGGTTTGATGCTCGGAGGTCCGGTCGCCGATCCGGTCGTGAAATCTGTGCTCTGGCTCGTCGCGATCACCGCGGTGTTCGCGCCGCTCGCGATCGCTCGGTACCGCCGCCGGATCTGAGGCCGAGCATCGCGAACGCGACGGGGCCACCTTTGTCCTATCGTGAGCGCCGTGGAGACCTGGGACGCTTTGCGAGCTCGGCGGAACGTACGGACGTACGAGGAACGAGCGATCCCCGAGGACCAGCTCGATCGGATTCTCGAGGCGGCGCGCCGATCGCCGTCGTCGATGAACCAGCAGGCGTGGGACTTCGTCCTGGTGACGGACCACGATCGCCTCGGTGACCTGGCCAGCGTGTGGCGGTACGGCGCGCATATCGCCGGGTCCGCGGCCACGATCGCGCTCGTGGTGCCGGCCTCCGAGGATCCCGAGGAGCGCGAGACCTTCCAGTACGACCTCGGCCAGGTAACGATGTCGATCATGCTCGCCGCCGCGGAGCTCGGGATCGGCAGCTGCCACGCTGCCGTAGGCGATCAGGCGCGCGCCCGGGACATCCTCGGTCTGCCCGAGGATCGGGAGTGCGCGATGCTCGTCGCGCTCGGGTACCCTGCCGATCGTCAGCTCGCCCCGATCTCGCGACCGAACCGACGACCGTTCGACGACGTCGTCCATCGCGAACGCTGGTAGCAGAAGGGCTGGTTCTCTCTCTCAGGGTGCAGCGCGGACGGTGGGTTCGATCGTGCGGGCGGGAACGCGCCCGGTCACGGTGGTACCGCTGCCGGGTTCGGATGCGAGGTCCAGGCTCCCGCCGAGGGCGGCCAGCCGATCCGACATGTTCTGGACCCCGACGCCCAGCGAGACGCCCGCCGGGTCGAAGCCGCGACCGTCGTCGGTGACCGAGAACAGCAGTTCGTCGTTCTCGGTCCAAACGCGGATCGTCACGCGGGACGCGTTCGCATATTTCGCCACGTTCTGGAGCGCCTCGAGGCAGCAGAAGTAAACCGCTGCTTCGGTCTCCTGGGCGTACCGCTCGACCCGCTCGGCCGCGACCGTCACCGGCAGCGCCGACTTGCGCGCCTGGGATTCGAGCGCCGCCGGGAGGCCCCGGTCGGCAAGCAGGGGCGGGTAGATCCCGTGAGCGAGATCGCGCAGCGCCTCGAGGGAGTCGGTCAAGCCCTCCTGGAGCTCAGCCAGCAACGCGTGCGCCTTCTCGGCGTCCGTGCTGACCAACGCGTCCGCCAGGCGAGTCTTCACGGCGAGAGCGACGAGTTGCTGCTGGGCGCCGTCGTGCAGGTTGCGTTCGAGCTTGCGGCGCTCCTCGTCCTGCGCGGTGACGAGCCGCTCGCGCGAGGTCCGGAGCTCCTCGAGCCGGGCCTGGAGGTCCGCGGTGAGGCGCACGTTGCGCAGCACGAGTCCCGCCTGCGACGCGAGGTCCTCCACCAGCTTCTCCTCGGTCGGCGCGAGAGGTTCGTTGGGCGGCTTCGTGAGCGTGAGCGCCCCGAGGAGGTCCCCTTGATGGCGAACAGCGACCGCCCGGTCCGATCCGGGGAACGCGGGCAGCTCGCCGCCGTCGCCGTTCAGAGCGAGCGCGAGGACGGTGTGGTCACCGGACGGCCACGAGGCCGAGCGGTGGAGCTCGTGCCCCACGCGAAGCCAGACCTCGGCTCGGCGGGCTCCGGTACCCTCCCCGAGGATCCTCGCCATGCGCGGAAGGATGTCCTCGGCCGAGTAGGCCTCGCCGACGCGCTCGGCGAAATCCGCGAGCACCTCGTACGGCGTCGCTCGCTTCCCGTAGACGAGACGGTTCGCCAGGCGGCGGGCCCGCTCGCGCA
>JALYLP010000411.1 GCA_030774195.1 Actinomycetota bacterium
AGACGGATCTGGTCGCGCGCCGCGGCGGAGACCAGTTCCTCCTGTTGCTCGCCGATCTCGACCGCGATGACGGCGCGATCGACAGCGCCGTTATGCGGGCGCAGGTCGTCGCGCAACGGATCCAGGACTCGCTGGTAGCACCGTTCCGGGTCGACGGTACCGAGGTCTACGTCGCCGCGAGCATCGGCATCAGCCTGTTCCCCAACGACGCCGCCGACACCGGGACCCTCCTGCGGAACGCCGAGACGGCGATGTACGAGGCCAAGCGCAACGGCCGGTCTGGCTTCGTGCTGGCACCACGCAGCGCCCTCGACTCCTCGGCGAAGCTGGCGTTCGTCACCCGGCTGCGCAAGGCCGTGGAGTTGCAACGATGGGTGCTGCACTACCAACCGGTGGTCGACCTCGACAGCGGGCGGATGGTGGGCGTCGAGGCCCTGATCCGATGGGTCGAACCCGACGGGACGATGGTCCCTCCGAACGATTTCATCCCGCTCGCGGAAGAGCTCGGATTGATCGAGCAGATCGGCGATTGGGTCGTGCGAGAGCTCACGTACCAGGTCCAGGCGTGGCGCGAGCTCGATATCGACCTCGAGGTCGGATTCAACCTGTCTCCGCGCCAGTTCTGGCAGCCGGACCTCGCGAAGAGGATCCAGCGCGAGTTCCGCGCGGGTGGCGTGGATCCTTCGAAGGTGCTCGTGGAGGTCACCGAGTCCTCGGCGATGATCGACCCCGACCGCGCACAAGACATCCTTCGCGAGCTGCACGACGCGGGGTTCGCGATCGCGATCGACGATTTCGGGACCGGGTACTCATCGCTGTCGCGGCTGCGCGACATGCCGGTGAAGGTGCTGAAGATCGACCGGTCGTTCGTCAGCGGCGTGCATGACGACCGGCAGGCCCGATCGATCGTCAGTGCCTTCTTGGAGCTTGCGAACGGGCTCGACATCGTGACCCTCGCCGAAGGGATCGAGACGCTCGAGGAGCTCGAGTTCCTGCGGGAGCGAGGCTGCAAGTTGGGCCAGGGCTTCTACTTCTCGCGGCCCGTTCCGCCGGAGGAGATCATCGCCTTCGCCCTCGGCGGGATCCCTACCGCCGCGGCGCTCCACTCCGCGTGACCGCCCCCGGCCTCAGCCGAACAACGCGGAGCGGACCGAGCCAGCGATCCCGTCGGCGTCGATACCCGCCCACGCGCGCAGCTCCTCGGGTGTCGCCGAACCCGGCATGTCGGTGACCGCGAGCTTCACGACCCGTCCGTTGAGCGCGCCGGTGGCAGCGATCGCCTCGAGGACGGCGTCGCCGAGCCCACCCTCGATCCGGTGATCCTCGACGACGACGAGCAGGTCCGTCGCCTCGAGCGCGGTGCGGATCGTCTCCGCGTCGATCGGCTTCACGCTGTAGCAGTCGAGCACGCGCGCTGAGATACCCTCGGCGCCGAGGATGTCGTGCGCCGCCAGGCAGGTGTGGACGGTGATCCCGGCGCCGATCAGCGTCACGACGTCGTGGTCGGTGCCCGACAGCGTCTTCGACCCGCCGACCGGGAACTCCTCGTCGTGCGGGTATAGGACCGGGGTGGCTTCCCGAGTCGTGCGCACGTACGAGATCCCTGGGAGGTCGCACATCGACGTCACGAGCCGCACGGTGCTGTGGCCGTCCGCGGGGTAGAGCACCGTCGAGCCGTTGATGGCTCGGAAGGAGGCGAGGTCCTCGAGCGCCATCTGCGACGGCCCGTCCTCGCCGATCGAGATCCCGGCGTGCGATCCGCAGAGCCGCAGGTCGGCGCGGCTGATCGCACCCATCCGGATGTGATCGGCCGCGCGCGTCCAGAAGGCCCCGAACGTTGCCGCGAAGGCGGTCTTTCCGAGGGCCTGCAGGCCCGTCGCCGTGCCGAGCATGCATCCTTCGGCGATGTAGAGCTCCACGAACCGCTCCGGCGCCACGGCCTCGGCCTCGTCCGTGTAGGTCGAGTTGCCGACCTCTCCGTCGAGGACGACCAGGTCGGGCCGATGGCCGGCGAGCCATGCGAGCGTGTCGCCGAACGCCTTGCGCGTCGCGATCGGTCCGCCGTACACGGGCGCATCAGGCGGTGCCGCGTCGCGTACGACCTGCGTCGGCCGGAACTCGGGGGGAGACGGCGGCGTGACGCGGAGGTCGCTCACGCCGCCGAGTTGATCGATCGCCTCCTGGAGCTGATCGCTCGGGACGGCCTTGCCGTGCCAGCCCTCCTGGTTGGCGAGGAAGGAGACCCCATGTCCCTTCTCCGTCCGAGCGACGATGAAGCTCGGGCGATCGTCGGCGATCGCGCCTCGGTAGGCGAGGTCGATCTGCTCGACGTCATGGCCGTCGATCTCCGCGGCGTTCCAGCCGAACGCTTCCGCTCGGCGCCGGAACACGTCCCCGGCCCATCCGTGCATCGTCGGACCACGCTGCCCCAAGCGGTTGAGGTCGAGGATCGCGGTGACGTTGCTCGCCCCGTGGAACGCGATCGCCTCCATCGCTTCCCAGACCGACCCCTCCGCCATCTCGGAGTCACCCAGCAGCACCCAGACCCGCGCGTCGCTCCCGTCGAGCCGCATCGACACGGCCATCCCGAGTCCGATCGCGAGACCCTGGCCGAGGGAGCCGGTCGCCACGTCCACCCAGGGCAGCTCGGGGATCGGGGCCGGATGACCCTGCAGGGGCGATCCCTGCTTGCGGAGCGTCAGGAGCTCGTCGTCGCCGAACGCGCCGATCCCTTTCAGCGTCGCGTAGAGGCCCGGCGCGGCGTGGCCCTTCGACAGGATGAACCGGTCGTTCGAGGGGTACGCGGGATCCTTGACGTCGAACCGGAGGTGATCGGCGAACAGGACGGCCAGCAGGTGCGCGCTGGACATCGATGAGGTCGGGTGACCGGAGCCCGCCGCGGTCGTGGCGCGCAGGCTGTCGACGGCGATCTGCGCGGCGAACCCGTTCCAGAGCTGAGCGCGATCTTCCACCGCACCCTCCTCGCTATCGGCGTCGAAGGAAGGGAGCCTACCGCTGTTGGACGTTGAGGCTCGGGCCACAACCGCCCCGCGGTAGCCTCTTCGTGTGAGCAGCGAACCTGTGGGCTTCCGTGACCTGGGTGTTTCCGACGAGGTCGTGCAGGCGCTCGCCAGTCGGGGGATCCTGGCACCGTTCCCGATCCAGTCGATGGTCTGGGAGGACGCGCGCGCCGGGCGCGACACCCTCGCGCGCTCGAAGACCGGTTCGGGGAAGACGCTGGGGTTCGCGATCCCGATCGCCGAGCGGCTGGACCCCGACGCGCAGCCGCTGCCCGCGGCGCTCGTCCTCGTTCCGACACGCGAGCTCGCCCAACAGGTGCGCGAGGACTTCGAGGTCGTCGCTGCGGCGAAGGGTCTTCGCGTGCAGGCGGTGTACGGAGGGACCCACGTCCGCGAGCAGGCGCGCGGGGTGGAGCGATCCCACGTGTTGATCGCGACGCCCGGTCGTTTGGACGATCTGGCAACGCGGGGGCTCGTCCGGCTCGACGGCATCAGCGTGCTCGTCCTGGACGAGGCCGATCGGATGCTGGACATGGGCTTCCAGCCGCAGGTTGATCGGATCGTGCGCCGGCTGCCGAAGGACCGCCAGACCATGTTCTTCTCCGCGACGCTGGACGGAGCCGTGGGACGGATCGCCGAGGTGTACACGCGCAACCCGGTGCTCCACGAGGTCGCGGGCTACGACCGCGCCGTCGTCGAGGAGGCGGATCATCGCTTCATCTCCGTGCCCCCGCACGCCAAGCTCACGAAGCTCGCGGAGCTCGCGACGGCGGAGGGCGGTCTCACGCTCGTGTTCGTCAACACGAAGCGAGCGGTGGACGATCTGGCGCGACGGCTGAAGGCGGAGGGTGTGCCGGCGCTGGCGCTGCACGGCGACATGCGCCAGGAAGCTCGGGATCGCTCGCTCAAGCGGTTCGCCGACGGTCACGTCGGCGTGCTGATCGCGACGGACGTCGCCGCGCGCGGGCTCGATCTGGACGACATCACGCTCGTCGTGAACTACGACGCGCCCCTCGACGACAAGTCGTACGTCCACCGCGTTGGGCGGACGGCGCGGGCCGGACGGGCGGGGACCAGCATCACGTTCGTGACACCCCAGCAACAGGGAGACATCTCGCGCATGGCCGCGCGGCTTGATCTCCACGCGGAGTTCGAGCTCGAGGGGATGAAGGTGGTTCCCCCGCGGACCGTGTTCAAAGGCGGTCCCAAAGGTCGGCGCAGTGCCTTCCGTCCGCCGAAGCGGACGTGAGCGGTCTCAGATCGCGAGCCCGCCCTCGATCACGTGCAGGCCGGCCCTTCGGTGCATCGCGGTGATCTGCTCGGCGGGGATGGGGCGCGAGAAGTAGAACCCCTGACCGAACGGGCACCCCCGGTCGGCCAGGAACCGCCACTCGTCCTCGGTCTCGATCCCCTCGGCGAGCGGTTCCATCCCGAGGTTGTTCGCGAGCGCGATGATCGCCGACACCATGCTCGCGCTCTGTGGATCCGAATTGACCTCCCGGACGAAGGTGCGATCGATCTTGAGCACGTCCACCGGCATGTAACGCAGTCGTGAGAGCGACGAGTAGCCGGTCCCGAAGTCGTCGATCGCGAGCCGGAGTCCCTCGTCCTTGAATCCGTGCAGGACCTCGAGCGTGTGATCGGGGTCGTTCATCGCGGTGGATTCGGTGATCTCGACGGTCACCCGCGCGGGATCCATCCCCGCGGCCCGGATCTGCCGCGCGATCCGACCGACGGGATCGTCCTGCCACAGCTGTCGGGGGGAAAGGTTGAAGCCGATCTCCAGCTCGATGCCTTCGGCTCGCCAGATCGCGTCTTGGCGGCCGATCTCCTCGACCACCCAACCGCCGATCGCATCGATCAGGCCCATCTCTTCCGCGAGGGGGATGAACTCTCCGGGCGCGACCATGCCGCCGTTGGGATCCGGCCAGCGGATCAGCGCCTCGACGCCGTACATGTCCCCGGTTCCGAGCTCGATCAACGGCTGGTAGTGGAGCGTCCAGCTCTGCTGATCGACGGCCTTGCGGAGCCGGGTCGACAGCGACAGCTTGGTTCGCGCGTCCGAGTCGTCGGTGTGATGCATGACGTACCCGCCCGGGCCCGACCGCTTGGCGCGGAACATCGCCGCGTCGGCGTTCCTCAAGAGGCCACCGGCATCGGCGGCGTCGGCCGGGTAGAGGCTGATCCCGATCGAAACGGACGCGTAGAGCTCGGTGCCGTCCAGCTCGAAGGGCGATTCCAGTAGCTGCTGCACGCGGTCGGCCACCTGGACCGCGGCCAGCGTCACACCGTCGGTGCCGGCCGGGCCGGGCGTGGGCTCGATGTCTGCCAGCAACACGAGGAACTCGTCGCCACCCTGACGAGCGACCAGGTCGGTCTCCCGGGTCGCTCCGCGGAGCCGTTCGGCGAGCGCCGCGATCAATCGGTCCCCGGCCTCGTGACCGAGGGAGTCGTTCACGAGCTTGAAGTTGTCGACGTCGAGCGTGAGCACCGCGACGCCGTGGTCGTGCCGGTCGGCCCGGGCGAGCGCGAGCTCCAGCAACTCGTCGAACATCGCCTTGTTGGGGAGCGACGTCAGGCTGTCGTGATAGGCGAGGAAGGCGAGGCGTTCTTCCGCCTGCTTGCGTTCGGTGACGTCGAGCATCACCCCTTGGATCAGGGACGGCCGACCGTTGGCGTCCTTCAAGACGAGCGCGCTGTCTTGGAACCAGACCATCCGCCCGTCGGGCGCGACCAGTCGATACTCCATGGTGAACGGCTCGCCCGTCTCGCGGCCGCGCGTGTAGGTCTCGATCGCACGTGCTCGGTCCTCGGGATGCAGCATCGAGCTCCAGAGGTCGGGGTCGTCGAGGTATGCCTGGGGCGTGACACCCAGGATGTCCTCGATCTGCGGGCTGACGTAGGTGGAGGACATCGACTCGTCCGCGAGGTCGATGTAGACGATCGCGGGGATCTGCTCGACCAGTGCGCCGTACTTCGACCGAGCATCGCGCAGGCCGACCTGCGCCTGGATCAGTTCCGACTGGTCCACCATGATCCCGAGCCAGTACTGCGGAACGCCGGAAGCATCGCGGATCAAGACGGCCTCTTCGCGGATCCACACGACGGCTCCGCTCCGATGAAGCCCCTGGTACTGCACCCGGAACGGCTCGCCCGTCGCGATCGAACGCTCGCACGCGGCGACGACGCGCTCGCGGTCGTCGGGGTGGACCCGCTCCTGCCAGCGGTCGTAGGTTTCGACCCATTCGGCGGGCTCGATGCCCAACAGATCGTGGATGCGCGGGCTCACATCGAGGACCGACGTTCCCGCCGCGACGCCATCGATGTACAGCACCGCCGGGAGATGGTCGATCAGGGCCCGGTAGCGGGATCCGGGATCGGATGAGCCCGCGGTCGTTCGATAGTCGTGAGCGGCGGGCGTGAGGAGGCCAGGGCCGACCGCGTGGGCATCCGGTTGAGCGTCGTCGGGATGGGTCACGGCACTCCGAGGGGAAGTTGGGTAGTCAACCATCGGCGCCACGGGTCGGATCCTTGAGCCTGAGCAAACGTTCAGGTCATTGCGTGACAGGTCATCCGTGACCCGGATCGGTGCGGTTGGTCAGCGATCGCGCTGGTCGGGGAGCAACGGCCGGAAGGTGATCGCGTACCGTCGCCCGTCGCTCGTCCATGGGGTCAGGGTGTTCGCATCCAGTACCGCGGGCCGGAGAGATGTCCAGTCGCTTCCCGTGACCCTCCCGCAGCGTCCGTCCACACCGGATGGACAAGCGGAGCCGAACCCGTCCAGCCCGGTTCCGAGCGACCAGGCGACGGGGTTCTCGGTGAGACCCGGATCCCCCTGGTATCCGCGAACGAGCAGCGCGGCCGCCGGGGCATCGTAGGGAGCCTCGGCGCCGATCGATCCTTCCGGCAACCACGCGGGAAGCCGACCGAGTCGTTCCACGAACGACGACAGCGCCTGCCGCGCGGCCCAGGTCTCCTGTGACATGCCGTCCGGTCGTTCGTCGCCGGACATCTCGAGCGCGTAGGCCTCGACACGATGGGTCTCGCCGTCGGCCGAGAGGGTGAACACGGTCGTCGGCATGTCCGACACCCCCACGCTCCCCAGGTCACCGAGGGTCGCGTCGCGATCGAGCCCTGCATCGATCGCGGCGGCGAGGATCGCCTGGATCCCGTCCTCGGAGATGGTGCGAACGATGAGGGGGGAAGCGCCTGGCCGGGATAGATCTCGGTCTGGGCCCCGGGCTCGATGGCGGTTCCATCGCCCATCACGCTGAAGCTCGGCGTGCGGGCGAAGGTCGTCTCCGGGGACACGAAGCCACCCACGAGCTCCACACGAAGGACCACCTGGTCGGCGCCGGTCGGGGTGTGGGCGCACGCCACCGTCACGAAGGCGAGCACTGCGAGGAGGACCTTCGGGCGCATCCCGGATCTCCTTCGATAGGCTGGTGCTTCGACGGGCCGGCGTCCGGGAACGGTTCCCCGCTAGAGATACACGCCGGTCCGGTATTCCGTGACCGGGGGCTCCGGCGTGGTCTGGACGCGGAACCGCAAGCGGGTCCGCTCCGTCCCGTCGATCGCGAGGACGAACGTGTGCTCACCCTCCTTCTCGAAGACCAGACCATCGAGGTTGAGCGCGAGGGTCGCCGTCCCGGGACCGTTGGGTGAGGTGAAGGAGGCTTCGAGGGCGCCGCGC
>JALYLP010000412.1 GCA_030774195.1 Actinomycetota bacterium
GACGTTCCGCGCCGCCTCGGAGCGCTCGGACGTCATCCTGCTCGACAGCCTCGCCGCGGCGCTCGCGGCCCCGTGGATCGCTCGGTCGTCCGTACGGGTCATCGCGATCCTGCATCAGCCACCGGGCGGTGTGGATCACGGGCGGATGCGCTCCATCGCGCAGGGAGCGCTCGACCACCTCGCGTATCGTCACGCGAGCGGCTTCATCGTCGCAGGCCAGAGCCTCGTCGAGGCCCTGGTGCGGTCCGGGATACCGGACGAGCGCATCCGGTTCGTACCGCCGGGATGCGACGTGCCGTTCGACGGGGGACCCCCACTCGACCTCCGTTGGGGACGCGACGTGGCGGTCTTGTGTGTCGCGAACTGGACACCGAACAAGGGCATCGTCCAGCTACTGAACGCCTTCGCCTCGCTGCCGGTGAACGCGGCGACGCTCTGGTTGGTCGGACGGACCGACGTCGATCGAGGCTATGCCGAGCGCGTACGCCGCCGGATATCGGCGCCTGATCTGTCCCGGCGTGTGGTGGTTCGTGGGGCCCTTCCGTTCGAGGAGGTCGGCCGGATGTATCGGTCGGCCGACGTCTTCGCCCTCTGCTCGCTCGTCGACGCCTACGGGACGGCCTGGGCGGAGGCGATCTCGGCGGGGCTTCCGGTGGTCGGCTGGCGGACCGCGAACCTGCCGCGACTCGCCGAGCACGGACGTGAAGCGCTCATGCCGGAGCCAGGCGATCATCGCGGGCTCGCTTCGGCGCTTCAGGCCATCACCGGTGACACGGGCCTGCGAGAGCGTCTCGCGGCCGGGGCGAGACGGCGAGCAGCGACGCTCCCGACCTGGCGCCACTCGGAGGAGCAGTTCTTCGACGCCGTGCGGGAGCTTCTCGAGGCACCAGCTGGCGAGGCGGGACGGGACACCCGCGTTCGAAGAGCGGGCCGCCAGCGCGAGGGATGAGCCTCGGCTCTTCAGCGACAAGGCATCGACGGCCTTACGACATGAGGGGCGCCCATACGAGACGCGCCATGTCCGTGCTCATCGGGATCATGCTGTCGGCGGTAGCGACCGCAACGGCCTTCGCAAGCGCCGCCACCATCCTGTACGCGACCTGGTAACCGCCTGAAGCGAACGATCCCCAGAGCAGAAGGGGCGCGAGAGGCGAGACTCGAACTCCTATGGCGTCGCGGCCAGATCCCAAGGTTGCTCCAGCGACGCACGGAACCAACTGTGCTGCGCCGTCTCGTGTGACCCGATATCGCCCTGTGCTCCCGGATGTCGTGCCGTCGTGACCAAGATCCGAGGAAGACGAGTGTCCTCTCGCCGTGTCAGCTCGCTTTGGCATGCTGACCCCATGGAGCTTCGACAACGCTGCTGTGCGACTCCGGACCCCGAGCTTGTCGAACACGTGCTCGAGGTGCTTGCGGACGGTCGTCGGCTGGATCCACAGCCTTCGCGCGATCTCGGTGTTGGAGAGACCGTCCTGGACGCATCGCATCACATCGCGCTCGCGCGCGGTCAACATAGCTACGCCGGGCGGCCGCTCGCTGAGCAGCAGGGCTGAGCCATCACCAGAAGCCTCGACGACGACGGTCGAATCGTCGGTCGCGAGGACGAGCGCTTCATCGGCATCCGCCCGCCAGTCGGCGATGTCGTCGGGAAGCGCCATCGCTGGCATGTCGAAGTGGTCGCTCAGGATCCGCTGTGCGGATCCGGATGCGTACTCGATCCTTCCTACCGCGTCCAGGAGGAGCACGCCCGTGTCCTGCTCATGTTCGAGAGCCGAGAGCGCGGCTCGCAAGCGCCGACGAACCGACGCGTTCCGCCAGATCTCGCGGAGATGCGGCTGCAGGAGGCGCGCCAGTTCTCGCTCGCGTTCCCCGAAGGCTCGCTCGCGGGTGTCGAAGGCGATACCCGCCCACGACGGCCCTCCGATGTGGATCCACATCCGATCCACGAGGTCCCACCGATCGAATTCCGCTTGCCAGTCATCGGCGGCCTCTGAGCTCGCGGGCGATCGTGAAGCCAGGTCGGATGCGATGAAGATCCCGGTTGGTTCGGAGAACGTTGCCCGGTAACACGGGTCGAACGGCACGGCGTTCCAATCGGCTTCGGTCATCTCGACCAGATCTGCTCCGAAGGCGTCGACCTCCGCGGAGCAGGGCACGTGGGCGATCTCAACCCGGCGCGCGAAGTCGATCTCCCTGTACCGGGCGTACTCGCATCCAACGACGTCCGTAAGGGCGTCGACGAGATGCCGCGTGAACGGCACCGTTCCTACGGCCGATCGTGCATCCTCGAGGAAGCCCAATACGGCCGTGAGATCGTTCCTGCCTATCCGGGGGGACATGCCACGCGAAGATACGCGGAAAACACCGTTGACTCAAACCGAAAGAGGCGCCCTCGTTCCTTTCGCTCTCGCCCCGCCCCCCGCGGCTCAGTCAGTGCACTGGCTGGAAGTAGTGCTCCGCCATGTACCGGACGACGTTCCTTCCGAGGAGCCGCGCCTGGAGGTCGGCGGTGCGGTAGTGCAGGCCCGCCCAGACTCGGGCGTGGACGATCTCATCGAGAGGCTCCGAGAACCGATCGAAGAAGCGCGTCTCACCTGGGAACCGAGAGCTCGTCACGCCGAACGGGATCTCGTCTGTCCCGAAGAACCTCCGCAGCACGCGGAGGTGCGCGCCGTCGAGGCAGAGGTGCCCCGCCGGGTGCTCGGGGTACGGCGCCGTGATGAGTGCCGTCCAAGAGGCGTCGGGCCGGGTCGCCGGATTGCCGTCACTGTTCGCCTCGTGGATCGCCTGCCAGGGTCGCCAGAAGTCCCAGTAGTACTTG
>JALYLP010000413.1 GCA_030774195.1 Actinomycetota bacterium
CTGCCGCCGCTCCCACGATCGAGGACGAATCGACGCCGCCGCTGAACGCGATCCCCACGTCCCCTTCGTCGGGGAGCCGGCATCGGACGGCCTCCAGCAGCAGCGCACGGAACGCCTGCTCGTACTCGTCGTCCGAGGCGAGTCGAACGTCGCGCTCGGGATCCAGCTGCCAATAGGGTCTCGGCGAACTCTGCGACCCTCCTACCTCGACGTCGAGGATGTGGCCCGGTGGGAGCCGCCGGAGCGCGCGGTAGAAGCTGCCAGCCTCCTCTGGCATCTCGTCGACGAGCAAACAGGCGATCGCCAGCTCGTCCACCTCGCGGGGGACATCTTCCAGCTCGAGGATCCCCACTGGCTGCGATGCGAAGGCAAAGAGCCGGTCTGAGCGGTGATACACGAACGGCTTCGTGCCGAAACGATCTCGGATGCACACGAGACGCAAACGGGAGGGGTCCCAGACTGCGAGGGCGAAGTCACCGAACAGATGCGGCCCCATCTCCGCGCCCCACCGCTCGTACGCGAGGCCCACGAGTCCGAGATCGGGGATCGCGGCTCCGTCTTCGCCGGGCGCGAGCAAGGACAGCAGCTCGGCGCGGTTGTCCAACCGTACGTCGCCCGCGACCACGGGTCCCGTCTTCGAAGCTGCCGGCACCACAGCCGTGGATCCCGATCCGAGGGTCGCCATCGCGACCGAGCCGGATACCCATGTGGCCACCCCACCGGCCGCGCGCGACGGCATACGCGCGACCATCGCATCGAGGTCGGCGGGCACGACAGGCGACCCGTCGAGCCGCACGAGTCCGGCGATGCCGCTCACGGGCCCTCCCCCTCGACCGACGGCAGTACGGTGAAGCGGCTTAGGTCGTGATCGCCCACGATCACGCGTCCGTTACCCTCCACCCACGCGTGCGCGCGCAGTCGGTTCCCGTCCTTCTCCACGCCGATCGTGAGCCTCGCCTCACGGCCGGCGACGGTCAGGAGCACCTTCGCCGCGAGGGCCTGCGTGAGGCACGTCGCGGCGGGTACGTATCTCGCGGCCGAGGTCACGGCCCACGCGATCCGCTGATCGGCGTCTGAGCGGGGGGCAGCACCCGGGCGTGGATGCACGGCCGCCACGCGTCTGCGCACCCGTCCGAACGGAAGAATCCACAGCGCGATGCGGATGGCGAGCTCCAGGAGCCAGGCTCTGGCAAGAAGACGCCGGTCAACGGCGGGAAGCCCCAGGAGCCTACGAATCCTCCTCGTCCCGCACCTCCACCAAACCACGCTCGGCCATGTCCGCGAGCAGGACCAGCAGGTCGTCGCGCGCACGATCGTCGTCGACGTCGAACTCCGCGACGATCCGATCTCTGATCTCGCTCACGGTACGGGGCTCCCGCAGCAACTCCCAAACCCGCGTCCCGACATCGGCGAGCCCGTAGTAGACGCCCCGGCGGAGCTCGAGGATGACCGTGTCGTCCCCGATGCCGCTGGAGACCTGCTCGCGCGCCGCCGAGACGACCGATCGCAGGGTGAGCGCCATCGCGGCACTGTAGCGTTCGGATGCGCCCGAGTCAGTACTGCCCGAGCGTTCCTCGGCGCCGCGCGTGACGGAGCCCGAGGACCAGCGCGGCGAGCCCCAAGAGGGTGAAGGCAACGGCCATCCCCGCGAGAACGGCAAGCGCATCCCACCCCTGGGACCAGCTCCCACCCTTGAGCACTGCATTGCGGACGACCTCCAGACACCACGTGAACGGGGAGAGTCGGGCCAGTCCCCGCACCCAACCGGGGAGCAAGCCGGGAGGGAAGAACTCGCCCGCACCGAGCGCCAGGGCCGCGACCAGCCAGCCGACCGCCGCCGATGCTCGCCTGACCACCAACACGATCGCCGCGCCCATCAGGCCCAGGCCCGCGAAGGCGACAGAGCCCAGCACGATCGCCACCAGCGCAAGCGACCAGTTGGCTCCAGGAGCGCGCGCACCGAGGAGCGCGGCCAGGACGCCGTACACCACTGCGCCGAAAACGGCCGAGATCATGGGATAGGCGGACATCCCCCCCGCCAGTGCGCTCGCTGGAAGACCCGACGCGAGCGTCGCCTCGAGCGTGCCCGTCAGTTGCTCGTTGCGGATGCTCCCGCCCAGTGCCTCGATGCCGGCATCCACGAACGACGAGACCACCAGCCCGGCGACCACGAACGGGAAATACCCACCCGGCACGATCCCGGGGCCGATGAGACGCGCCACGAACCACACCGTGAGCAACGCGAAGACCGAGCCGAGGATCTCGAGGACGAACGGGATCTTGTAGGAGAGGCCGATCTGGAGGTCGCGGATCGCGAACGCGGCGATCGCCCGCCGGAACCGGGTCACGCCGACGGCTCCAGGCGGCCGTCTCGGAGTCGAACGACCGTGTTGCTCGCCGGGCCTGAGGCGGCGGTCGGAGACGCGAACAAGACGACGCCACCGCCCTCGGCCCACGCGTGACAGAGAGCGTCAACCGCCTCGCGCCCATCATCGTCCAGATCCGCGTCCGGCTCATCGAGGAGGACGACGGGGGCGGCCGACAGGAAACCGACGGCGATCATCAGTCGTCGACGCTGGCCCATGGAGCACTCGCCTACGCGGCGCTTCAGCAACGCCACGGCATCCAGTGCCGAAGCGACCCGCGCCAGATCCCGGTCGATCTCTCGGCCACGGGCACCCGCGAGCCGCGAGAAGAAGGCCAGGTTCTGGGCGCCGGTGAGGCGCCAGTTCAACATGCGATCGCCCGATGGAACGAATGCCGAAAGACCCCTCCGTGGTGGGCTGCCCGCGACCGACACGGCACCGTCGTCCGCATCAAGGACCCCCGCGAGGATCCGCAACAACGTGGTCTTGCCGGACCCGTTCTGGCCCAGCAGCATCGTCACGCTTCCGGAGCCGACGTGCAGGTCGACACCCTCGAGCACACGCCGGTCACCGAAGCTCCGTGAGAGATCCGTCA
>JALYLP010000414.1 GCA_030774195.1 Actinomycetota bacterium
CACGGGCCTGGCTCCCATCGACACGATGTCGCGGACGATCCCGCCGACGCCCGTCGCCGCACCCTGATACGGCTCGATCGCGCTGGGATGCGAGTGCGACTCGATCTTGAACACGACGGCGACCCCGTCGCCGACGTCGACCGCTCCGGCGTCCTGACCAGGCCCGACGAGTACGGCGGGTCCTTCGGTCGGGAGGGTGCGGAGGTGGATCTTCGAAGACTTGTACGAGCAGTGCTCGGACCACATCACCGAGTACATCGCGAGCTCGGTCCGGTTCGGCCCCCGACCGAGGGTCGCCTCGATCTGCGCCAGCTCGTCGTCGGTGAGCCCGAGCTGCCGGTGGAGCGGGTGTTCCTCCGAGCTCACCCGGTGACCCCCGCCATCGCCACGTGCAGCAGCGACGCGAAGAGCGGCTGGCCGCCGGTCGGACCGACGTCTGGATCGACGGCGTGCTCGGGGTGCGGCATCAGCCCGACGACGTTGCCGGTCGGGCTTCGGATGCCCGCAACGTTGTTCGTCGCCCCGTTCGGGTTATGGGCATCGTCGACGATCCCGGTGCGCGACGCGTACCGGAAGACGACGAGCCCGTCCCGCTCGACATCGCCGAGCTGCTCCGGGGTCGCGATCCATTGGCCCTCGCCGTGCTTGATCGGGATCTCGATCGTTTCTCCCGGCGTGAGGCCGCCCGTGATACAGCTCTGCGCGGTCTCGACCCGCAGCCACACGTCGCGGCACACGAACCGAAGGGAGCGGTTCCGGATCATCGCGCCCGGGAGCAGGCCCGCCTCGCAAAGGACCTGGAAACCGTTGCAGATCCCGAGCACGGGACCACCTCGCTCGGCGAAGGACACGACCGACTCCATCACGGGCGCGAACCGGGCGATCGCGCCACACCGGAGGTAGTCGCCGTAGGAGAACCCGCCCGGCAGGATGACCGCGTCAACCGACCGCAGGTCCCGGTCGCCGTGCCACAGCGGGACGGCCTCGCCGCCCATCTGTTCGATCGCCCGGAGCGCGTCGCGATCGTCGAGCGAGCCGGGGAACGTAACCACACCCACCCGTGGGGCGGAGCCGGTCACGTCGGTGCCACCTCGAGCACCTGGTAGTCCTCGATCACCGGGTTGGAGAGCAGCCGGACGGCCATGCCGCGAACCTGCTCGAGCGCGCTCGCCTCATCGTCGGCCTCGACGTCCAGCTTGATGTGCTTGCCCACGCGGACGTGACGGACGTTCGTCCATCCGAGCGAGGGCAACGCCGACTCGACGGCCTTGCCCTGGGGGTCCGACAATCCGTCCTTCAGCGTGACCAGCACCTCGAACGTGAAGGTCTTCACGCGGCCCCCACGCCGGCTCGGCGGAGATAGCCCCCGAAGGGCTCTCCGGTGAGGCGTTCGTACGCCTCGGCATAGGTGGCGGCCGTTCGCTCGATCACGTCTGCGGGGAGGGCGGGCGGCGGCGGCTCGTGGTCCCACCCCGACGCGTCCAGCCAGTCCCTCACGAACTGTTTGTCGAACGATGGTTGCGCCCTCCCGGGCTCGTACACATCGGCCGGCCAGAACCGGGACGAGTCGGGCGTCCCGACCTCGTCGATCAATGCGAGCTCGCCGTCGATGGATCCGAACTCGAACTTCGTGTCGGCCACGATCACGCCTGCATCGAGCGCCGTCGCGGCGATCCGCTCGTAGATCCCGACGGCCAGCTCCTTGAGACGCTCGTAGAGCCCGACCCCGACCAGGCTCCGCGCCTCCTCCGGCGTCAGCGGCATGTCGTGTCCGGTCGTCGCCTTGGTCGTCGGGGTGAAGATGGACTCGGGGAGCCGAGCCGACTCGGTGAGCCCGGGCGGCAGGGGGACGCCGCAGACCGCTCCCCCCTCCCGGTACTGCGCCCATCCGCTGCCGCTCAAGTACCCGCGGACGACGCATTCCATCGGGATCACGCGCGCGCGCCGGACGAGGGTCGCGCGTCCCGCGAGCTCCGCGTCGTCGGAGAACGGCGAGGGGAACTCCGCCAGCGATGCAGCGAGCACATGGTTCGGGACCAGATCTGCCGTGCGCTCGAACCAGAAGAGCGAGAGGCCGGTCAGCACGCGGCCCTTGTCCGGGATCGCATCGGGGAGGACGACGTCGAACGCGCTGATCCGGTCGGTGGCGACCAGCAGGAGACGGTCGTCGTCGACGTCGTAGAGATCACGAACCTTGCCCTGCGCGGCGAGCTCAGCCACCGGACACCTCCACGGGGACCTTCTCCAAACGATCGAAGAGCGGGCCGAGGTTCGCGAGGAACCGCGTCGGGTCGAACAGGGCGTCCAGATCCAGAGCCGCCGCGCGAGGCTCGGCCTCGATCGCCGCGCGGAACGACGAGTCGTCGTCCCACGCGGCGGCCGCCGCCCGTTGCACGATCCGGTACGCCTTGTCGCGCGAGAGCCCGGCGTCCACGAGCCCGAGCAGGACGGTCTGGCTGAACGCGATGCCCCCGAGCGAGTCCACGTGCGCCCGCATCCGATCGGGGAACACCACCAACCCGTCGATCACCCACGTCAGGGCGCGAAGCATGAACGCGAGCAACCCGGTCGCGTCCGGGAAGATCAAGCGCTCCGCGGACGAATGCGAGATGTCGCGCTCGTGCCAGAGCGCGACATCCTCGAGCGCCGTCACGGCC
>JALYLP010000415.1 GCA_030774195.1 Actinomycetota bacterium
TTCGCGATGCGGGTGCTGGGCGCCGCCGAGGAAGCTGGAGCGGAGCGCTTGGTCCTGTGCGACACGAACGGCGGGATGCTCCCGTTCGACGTCGCCCGGATCGTCACCGCGGTCGGCGAACAGACGAACGTGCCACTGGGGATCCACGTCCACAACGACGCGGGGTGTGCGGTCGCCAACTCGCTGATCGCCGTCGATGCCGGGGTCTTCCAGGTGCAGGGCACGATCAACGGGTACGGCGAGCGGACCGGCAACGCCGACCTCATCCCGATCACCGCGGATCTCGTGCTGAAGATGGGCATGACGGACGCCCTTCCGGCGGGCGCGGTGGAGCATCTCACCGAGCTCGCGCACTACGTCGCCGAGGTCGCCAACGTCGCTCCCGACTCGCATCAGCCGTACGCCGGCCGGCATGCGTTCACCCACAAGGCGGGCTTGCACACCAGCGGGGTCGCGCGCCTATCCCGCGCGTACGAGCACGTCGACCCTGAGGTGGTGGGGAACCGTCGAGGCGTGGTCGCCTCGGACTACGGTGGCGGCTCCACGGTCCGTATGAAAGCCGACGAGCTCGGGGTTCCGCTCGACGACGCCGCGATCCCCACGGCCGTCGATGACATCAAGCGGCGCGAGGCGGCGGGATACGCGTTCGATGTCGCGGAGGCGTCGCTCGACCTCCTGATGCGCCGGGCCGCCGGCTGGTCTCAGCCGTTCTTCGATGTCGAGAGCTACCGCGTGCACGTGGAAGAGCGGGTCGCCGACGACGAGCCGCCGCTCGCCGAGGCGACCGTGAAGGTCCGAACCAAGGGCACGAGGCACATCGAGTCCGCCGAAGGGCAGGGCCCGGTAGGCGCGCTGGACAACGCGCTCCGCAAGGCGCTGACGAACGACTATCCGGAGCTCAACACGATGGAGCTCGAGGACTTCCGCGTTCGCGTGCTGGACGAGAGCGTCGGGACCGGAGCCGTCGTTCGCGTCCTGATCGACATGTCGGACGGCGAGCAGGCGTGGACCACCGTCGGCGTCTCGGAGAACATCATCGAGGCATCGTGGGAGGCTCTGACCGACGGCTACCTGTTCGGCCTGCTCCACCCTCGGTCTACGGGGGAGTGAGCGCCGGTCGTTGCTCAGGGTCGCCGACCACCTGTTCCGAGTGCGCGAAGCCGCCGATCTTGAGCTACGCTCGGAGCCTCTGAACGGCGCGTCCCGCGTTGAGATCGTTCCCTTGTCTGGAGGATCGGGATGGGAGTCGTAGCCCTCTGGTTCATCGGCTTGCTGGTCGTCATCATCGACATCGCCGCGACCGTGGATGTGATCCGGCGTCGGGACCTGGGCGGGGGCGCGAAGGTCCTATGGGTCCTGCTGATCCTGATCCTTCCGGTGCTCGGCGTGATCGCGTACGTGATCGCCCGGCCGTCGGTGGTCGACACCCTGGAGGACTCCGAAGGAGCGAAGAAGGCGGCATCGGAGGCGGAAGCAGAGCGAGCCCGTGACCGGGCGAGGGATCTGGGGCCTACCAACCCGTAAGGGTGCTCCGCCGTCACTCACGGCGGCGCCGAGGCTCGGAAGCTCACGATCCGAACGATCCGATCCTCGATCCTCTTCGCGGTCCACTCGTTGAACCCGCTCGACAGGATCGAGAACTCGACCCATCCCCCTGTGCGTTCCAGCCACACCCAACCCGAGAGCGCCGAGGCGTCGTCGAGCGTTCCCGTCTTCGCGCGGATCCGGACGTCCGTGAGCCGATCCTTCAGCGTTCCCCGACCGCCCGAGGGGAGCGACGCGCGCAGGATCGGACCCCACGACGCGCCGTCCGCGTCCCACAGCAGCTCGAGGATCCCGCGGGCGTTCGCTCTGTTCGCGTAGCTGAGGCCCGAGGAGTCGTAGAGCGTGAAATCTTGGCCGTGCGCATCCGTGAAGCGGTCGATCGCCCTCGCGCCGTTCGCGATCGTGCCTCGCCCCCACTCGTCGGCCCCGAGGTACTTGCCCAGCACCTCCGCCCAGAAGTTCCGCGACTTGAGGTCCATCCTTCGGATCAGATCCCGCAGCGGGGGCGACACGATCTGGGCGATCGGATGCAGACCGGTGGGCGCGTAGCCCATCCTGGGCTTGTGGCCCACCGTGATCCCCAGGTGCCGCAGGCGCGCGGTCAGCTTCTTCGCGGCGCGGAGCTCGGGATCGGTGACGTGGACGCCGCGACGATCCGTGTTCTCCCGGTACGTGAGGGCCGTGGGCAGCGGTATGTAGTCGGCCGGGAAGTAGTCCTTCCAGCCGCGCGCCCACCAATCCCGCCCGAAGGGCCCGATGTTCCCTATCACGGAGCCGCGGATCCGGCGGACGCCGGAATCCCGGATCGCCCGCCCGAGCGCGCCGATCTGGGTTCCGTCGATCCCCGGGTCTCCGTGGCCCATGATCCACAGGTTGCCGTACACCACCCCGCGCGGTCCCGGCATCGAGGCGGCGCTTGCGTCCGTGCGGATCGTCCTCCAGGGGCGATACCGCTGCAGCAACGCCATGGAGAGCAGGAGCTTCTCGTTGGAGGCCGGTGGTCGGCCGACCCAGCCGAGGTGACCGAACCACGGGTCACCGTCCTTCCCGATCGCAACCGAGACGGGACGGTCACCGATCACGGCTGTGATGTCGCGCATCCATGGCGGCTGGGTGGCGAGTGGCGCTGCGCTCGATCGCGCCCACGCGGGGGTCGCCGGCGCCGCGATCGCGATGCACACGAGCAAGGAGCAGGCGATCCGTCGGGCGCGGGCCATCGCGCGATGGTACCGCCGCATAGACTTCGCGCAGCCGCTTGAGGAGGACAGAAGTGAGGACGATCGACCGAACAAGGGTCTACGAGCTGATGGAACGCGAGCGGAGCCTCTTCCGCGACCGTCACCCCCGATCGAAGGAGCTCGCGGACGACGCTCGGGCCTCGCTGCTCTTCGGCGTCCCGATGAACTGGATGACGCGCTGGCCGGGTGACCATCCCGTGTTCGTCGATCGAGCCGAGGGCGCGCGCTTCTGGGACGTCGACGGGAACGCGTTCGTGGACTTCTGTCTGGGAGACACGGGCGGGATGGCGGGCCACGGCCCGAAGGTGTCGCTCGAGGCGATCGCGGAGCAGGCAGCGCGAGGGATCACCCTGATGTTGCCGACCGAGGACGCCGCGTGGGTCGGTCGGGAGATGGCTCGGCGGTTCGGCGTCCCGTACTGGCAGTTCTGTCTGACCGCCACCGACGCCAATCGGTTCGCGATCAGGTGGGCACGCCAGATCACGGGTCGCTCCAAGATCGTCGTCCATAATTGGAACTACCACGGCTCGGTCGACGAGACCTTCGCGACGCTCGACGACGCCGGCAACGTCGTCACGCGCGACGGGAACCTCGGCGCGCCCGTGCCGTTGACCGAAACGACCCGCGTGGTCGAGATCAACGACCTCGAAGGTCTCGAGCGGGCGCTCGCCGAACGCGACGTCGCGATGTGCCTGTTCGAGCCGGCCCTCACGAACATCGGGATCGTGCTGCCGGACCCGGGATACCACGAGGCGGTCCGCGAACTCTGCACGAGGTTCGAGACCTTGCTGCTGATCGACGAGACCCACACGATCAGCGCGGGACCCGGGGGATGCACCAAGGCGTGGAACCTCCAGCCCGACATCGTGACGATCGGCAAGACGCTCGGCGCCGGGATCCCCAGCGCCGCGTACGGCCTCACGGATGCGGTCTCGCAGCGGATCTACGAGCACACCGACTGGAAGAACGCCGACGTCGGTGGGATCGGCGGGACCCTCGCCGGCAACGCCCTTTCGCTCGCCGCGATGCGCGCGACGCTGGGCGAGGTCCTGACCGACGAAGCCTTCGAACGCATGATCGGGCTGGGGGAGCGCTTCGAGCAGGGCGTCCAAAGCGTCATCGAGGATCGGGAGCTTCCGTGGCACGTGGTTCGGCTCGGTTGCCGGGTGGAGTACCTGTTCCGGCCCGAGCGCGCTCGCAACGGGAGCGAAGCGGCGGCGGGACAGGACGACGAGGTCGACCCGTTCATCCATCTCTACCTGTTGAACCGAGGCGTCCTGATGACGCCGTTCCACAACATGGCGTTGATGTCGCCGGCGACGACCGCGGAGGACGTCGATCGTCACACGGAGGTCTTCGCCGAGATGGCGGAGGAACTGGTGGGCGCCTGAGTTGTCGGCGATCGCGCGGTTCCTCTACATCACGATCGACGCGCAGGACGCGGAGCGGGTCGCGGACTTCTGGGCGGCGGTTCTGGACACCGAGCGGGATGAGGAACTGGACGAGGGCCGGTTCCTGGTCCTCAAGGGTCGCGAGGACCTGCCCGCGCTCTGTGTCCAACGGGTCCCCGAACCGAAGCAGGGGAAGGTCCGCATCCACCTCGACCTCGGCGCCACCGACCTGGCAGAAGCCACGACCCGGATCGAGGCGCTCGGCGGCACGTGGGACGGGGAGGATCGGATCCTCGACGGCGTCGAGTGGCGGACGTTCGCGGATCCGGAGGGTCACGAGTTCGACATCCTGCGCGTCAGGTCGTAGTTCGCTCCTTGGTCGCTGCATCCCCCGCGCGCTCGCGGAACTCGTGCATGAACGCGGCGAGCGCTTCGACCCCCTCGCGCGGCATCGCGTTGTAGATGGAAGCTCGGACCCCGCCGACGCTGCGGTGACCCTTGAGCTCGACGAGTCCCCGCTCCGCTGCCTCGGCGAGGAACCTGGCCTCGAGATCCTCCGACGGCAACCGGAAGGTCACGTTCATCAACGACCGTGAATCCGCCTGCGCGTGGCCGCGGAAGAACGTCGGTGCCGCGTCCAGGATGTCGTAGAGGAGGCTCGCTTCGTCGCGGTTGCGCGCGTGCATCTCGTCGAGACCGCCGACCTCATCGCGGAGCCACCGGGTGATGAGCATCACGATATAGATCGCGAAGACCGGCGGCGTGTTGTAACGGGAGCCGTGCTTGACGTACGTCCGGTAGTCGAGGATCGAAGGGAGTCCATCCGGGATGCGATCGAGCAGGTCGTCTCGGACGATGACCACGGTGACGCCCGCCGGGCCCGCGTTCTTCTGTGCGCCCGCATACAGGAGTCCGTAACGCCCGATATCGATCGGTCGCGATAGGAAGTCGGACGAGACGTCGGCGACCAGCGGGACGCCGTCGGGAACGATAGGGGCGGTGGGGAACTCGACGCCTTGGATCGTCTCGTTGCTGGTGACGTGGACGTACGCGGGAGCACTGCCGATCGACTCCAGGAGCTCCTCCGCGCCGGGGACGCGGACGAACCCCTCGTCCTTCCCCGTCCATGCGATCCGCGTGGTTCCCTCCTTCTGCGCCTCCGCGATCGCCTTCGAGCCCCAGGATCCCGTGATCACGTACTCGGCGGTCGCCCGGGTCCCTCGAAGCAGGTTCATCGGGACCATCGAGAACTGCATCGACGCTCCGCCCTGGCAGAACACGACCTGATACCCGTCCGGGATCGCGAGCAGGTCGCGGAGGTTCGATCCAGCCTCCTCGATCACGGAGGTGAACCAAGGGCCCCGATGGCTGACCTCCAACGGAGAGGCCCCGACGCCCGGGAGCGAGACGAGGTCCTGCCGCGCCTGTTCGAGGACCGGGAGCGGCAAGATCCCGGGACCGGCGGCGAAGTTGAAGGCGCGATCGGACATCGGGTAACCCAGGCTACCGGAGGTCTGCGAACGCGCTATCCGCGCACCAGCGGGCGGGTGAGGCAGGTCGGTCCGCCGTCTCCGTTCAGGCTCACGTGCTCACCCTGGTACACGCGAACGTCGACACCCGCGGCTTCCATCCGGCGTCGCGTCTCAGGATTCCCATCGAGCGCCAGCGCGATCCTGGGACCGAGGGCGAGCACGTTGGGACCCATCGTCGGGAACTCCTCGCCGGGGACCTCGACCGCTCGGATCCCGCGTTGCTCGAGGAGTTGCGCGAGCCGGACCGGGATCATCGGGAGGTACGCGACGACCAGGTCGGCGTCCAAGGGAGACAGGAGCGACATCAGGTGGAGGCAAGCCTTCGGACCTCGGTGGAACGGGAGATCGAAGCGGTGCACGGTGATGCCCCGGGGCTCGAGGAGCGCCGCCAGCTGCTCGACCCCGGCGGTGTTCGTTCGATAGCCGACCCCTACCAGCAGCGTGGCGTCGTCGAGGAACACGATGTCGCCACCCTCCGCCGTTGCGGGGGCCTCCAGCGCGGCCAGCACGGGCACACCCGAGGCTTCCAGATCGCCCGCCACGGCCTCCGGCTCTGCGCGTCGTCCCTCCTTGCCCGGTCGGAGCATGATCGATCCGTCGTCGATGACGAGCACGGGATCGTAGGCATAGATCGCGTCCGGGTCGCCGGGGACCCGGGTGGTCCCCGTGACGACCTCGGCTCCGGCTTCGGTCAGTCGATCGCGGAAGGCCTGGTGTTCCCGTTCGGTCGAGCCGGGGTCGGGAGGACGATGCCAGCCGAAGGTCTTCCACGAAGCCAGGCTTCCTTCGTCGGGCGCACGCACGTAGACGCGCCGCAGCGTGGCGTACCCGTTCATCGGATGATCCGGGGCCGCAGGAGGCGGCGCACCTCAGTGCTTGTGCCGGTGGTCCAGACCGTTCTGGCTTGCGTGCGACGCGCTGTTGCCGCGCTGCGAAGCATGTTGGTGGGCGGCGGCGCTCTTCCCGTGGTTGCCTCCGTGGTTCGATCCCTTCGCGTGCGATCGGGTCTGACCGGGAGGCCCACCGAAGGGGTTATGGAGAGCCGAACGTCCCGGAATGGACGACCCGCCCCCGCCCCCTTCGCCGGAG
>JALYLP010000416.1 GCA_030774195.1 Actinomycetota bacterium
GGGACGGGATCTCCTGCACCAACCTCCGCGGAGGTGCCGCCGACGTTGACCTCGTCGTCGCCGTCGGCGGCGACGGGACGTTCCTCCGGGGCGCGTACGTTGCGGCGCAGGCCGACTCGCCGGTCCTCGGCGTCAAGGTGGGTCGACTCGGGTTCCTCACCGAGGTGGAGCCGCCCGACGCGGCACCGCTGATCCGCGAGGCGCTCGAAGGTCGAGCGGCGATCGAGGAGCGGCTGGCAGTGGTTGCCGAGCCCGGCGCCGGCGATCCGTTCCCGCCGCAGTGGGCGATGAACGAGATCATGGTGGAGAAGCGCGCCAGGCACCGGCTGATCCGACTCCAGGTCGCCGTCGACGGCGAATACGTCACGACGTTCTCTGCCGACGGCGTGATCGTGGCCACGCCGACGGGATCCACCGCATACTCGTTCTCCGCGCGAGGCCCGATCGTCTCGCCCGACGTGCCGTGCCTCATCGTGACGCCGATCGCCGCGCACATGGTCTTCGATCGATCGTTCGTCCTCGGGGCGAGGAGGGTGGTGAGCCTCGAGGTGGTCGGCGACGAACCCGGGTTGGTCTCGGCGGACGGGCGAGAGACCCAGGAGATCCCCGTTGGCACCGAGGTCAGGATCCGCGCGTCGAACACACCCGCTCGCCTCGTCCGCCGTGACGATGCGGCGGGCTTCCTGACGCGGGTTCGAGACAAGTTCGACCTCCCCGGGGACCCCAGCGAGACGCCCTCGACGGTCTCGATGCCTGCCGGCGATGTCGGTGGTGCCCGCTAGGATGCGCTGGTGCTCCGTGAGCTCCACATCAGCGGTCTCGGTGTCATCCGGGACCTCGATCTCGAGCTGACCGAGGGGCTCACGGTCCTGACCGGTGAGACCGGAACGGGCAAGACCATGCTTGCGGTGGGGCTCGCGCTCGCGGGAGGAGCCCGGGCAGGCGCGCACCTCGTCGGTGCCGGCGCCAAGGCTGCACGGGTCCAGGCGCGGTTCGATGTCCCTGACGGTTGGGGGACGACCGCGCCGGTCGGCTCTGACGACGTGACCGCGGATTGGGTCGAGGACGGCGAGGTCATCCTCGCGCGCAGCGTGGGCGCCGATGGCAAGAGCAGCGCTCGGGTCGGCGGGCAGCTGACCACCGCGTCCGCGCTGGGTGATCTCAGCGCCCGGCTCATCGAGATCCACGGGCAGCATGGCTCCCTGCGCCTCCTGGATCCCTCCACGCAGACGGCCTTCCTAGACCGCTACGCGGGCGCCCAGCATGTGGCGGCCGTCGCTGCCTACGGGGAGTCGTACCGGCGCTCGACCGCGGCACGACGGGCGCTCCGTCAGCTCGAGGATGATGCACGCGACCGCGAACGCGAGCTCGATCTCCTGCGCTACCAGGTCGAGGAGATCCGCTCCGTCGCGCCGGAGCCAGGCGAGACGGATGCGCTTCGCGCGGAGGAAAGCAAGCTCGCGCACGGCGAGCGGTTGCTCGAGCTCGCTGCCGCTGCCGGGGAGGTGCTCGCGGGCGAGGGTGGTGTCGCCGAAGGATCCGCGTCCGTGGTTCGAGCCCTCGACTCGATCACGGAGCTCGATGCCGACGCGGCGGGTCTGGCCGCGCGAGCCCAGGCCCTCGCCGCGGAGACGTCCGAGCTCGGTCGTGATCTGCGGGAGTACCGCGAGGCCCTCTCGTTGGATCCGGCCCGGCTCGCATCGATCCGGGACCGGATCGGAGAGCTCAAGACCCTCCAACGGAAGTACGGCCCAGAGGATGCCGAGGTGCTCGCGTTCCTGGATGAGGCGTCGGAGCGGCTCCGAGGCCTCTCCGGTGCCGACGCGCGTCTCGAGGAGCTGCGGAGCGAGGTGGAAGCGCTCGGACCGGCGGTGACCGCCCTCGCGGAACAGGTCACCGCCGGTCGAACGGGGGCCGCAACACCGCTCTCGGATGCGCTCGAGGGCGAGCTCCAGGACCTCGGGATGGCCGGTTCGGGCATCCAGGTGAGCTTCGAACCGCTCCCCGAACCCGGCCCGTCCGGCGCCGAACGGGTGGAGCTTCGGTTCCGGGGTGGCCCCGGACAGCCGTGGCTCTCGTTCGGCAAAGCCGCCAGCGGGGGAGAGCTCTCCCGCGTGATGCTCGCGTGTCGGAGCGTCCTGGCGGACCTCGACGATGTCCCCACGCTCGTCTTCGACGAGGTGGATGCGGGGATCGGGGGCCAAGCCGGGCTCGCGGTCGGTCGTCGCTTGGCTCGCCTCGCGGTCACGCGCCAGGTTGTCGTCGTGACCCACCTCCCACAGATCGCTTGCTTCGCCGACCGCCATGTCCGCGTTCGGAAGGAGGATGGCCTGGCGCAGCTCGACGTGCTCGACGACCAGGAGCGGATCCGGGAGCTGTCACGGATGCTGGCGGGTCTGGAGGCATCCGAGCACGGCGCGTCGCACGCCGAGGAGCTGCTGGCGGAGGCGGCTCGATCCCGTCAGTCGGTCTCGTGAGCCGGACGATCGCACCCCGGAGCCTCCGATCCACGAACTTGTTGCCGCAAGGCGCGCGGCGGCACGCCAACCTCTGCTACAGTCGATTCCCGTGGTGAGGGAGCGAACGAAGTACATCTTCGTCACGGGTGGCGTCGCCTCCGGACTCGGGAAGGGCATCACCACCGCCTCCCTCGGCAGACTCTTCGCCTCCCGTGGCCTCAAGGTCGTACTCCAGAAACTCGATCCGTACGTCAACGTCGATCCGGGGACGATGAACCCGTTCGAGCACGGCGAGGTCTTCGTGCTGGATGACGGGGCCGAGACCGATCTCGACCTCGGACACTACGAGCGGTTCCTCGATGCGGATCTCCATCGGGGCTCGAACTTCACCACCGGCGCGGTCTATTCTTCGGTGCTCGCGAAGGAACGTCGTGGCGATTACCTCGGGAAGACCGTCCAGGTGATCCCGCACATCACCGACGAGATCAAGGCGAGGATTCGGGCGCTCGCCGAGGCGGAACAGGCCGACCTCCAGATCGTCGAGATCGGCGGCACCGTAGGGGACATCGAGTCTCTCCCCTTCCTCGAGGCCATCCGGCAGCTCCGGAACGAGGTTGGACGGGAACACTGTGCGTTCGTCCACGTTTCCCTGATGCCGTTCATCGGACCCTCGGGCGAGCTGAAGACCAAGCCGACACAGCACTCCGTGAAGGAGCTTCGTTCCCTGGGTCTGCAGCCGGACACGATCGTGTGCCGCTCGGACCGACCCATCGGCCGTAACCTGAAGGAGAAGGTCTCGCTGCTCTGCGACGTACCCATCGGCGGCGTGATCAGTGCGCCCGACGCTCCCTCCATCTACGAGGTCCCGCTGGTGCTGCACAAGGAGGGGCTGGACGGTCTCCTGGCGGACCACCTCGAGATCGTCGCGACCCCCGATCTTTCAGAGTGGACGACCCTCGTCGACCGTGTGCACGCGGCGACGGAGACGGTGGATGTCGCGCTGGTCGGCAAGTACGTGTACCTCCGTGACGCGTACCTGTCAGTGATGGAGGCTCTCCGGCACGGAGGGATCCATCACGGACGCGATGTCCAGATCCATTGGATCGCGTCGGACGACCTGGGTGGCGACGCGACCGAGGAGGCGCTCGGACCGATGGACGGCATCCTGATCCCGGGGGGGTTCGGTGTCCGGGGTGTCGAAGGCAAAGTGGACGCCGCTCGATACGCACGCGAGCAGAAGGTTCCCTTCCTCGGGATCTGTCTCGGCCTGCAGTGCGCCGTGATCGAGATCGCTCGCAGCATCTGCGGTCTCGCGGGCGCTAACTCCAGCGAGTTCGATCCTGCGACGCCGCATCCAGTGATCGACCTGCTCCCGGAACAGAGGGACGTGACGGACCTGGGCGCGACGATGCGCTTGGGCGCCCAGCCCTGCTACCTCGAGCCGGGAACACGCGCCGCCGCCGCGTACGACGCCGACGTCGTCGAGGAACGCCATCGCCACCGTTACGAGGTCAACCCGGCGTATCACGAGGCGCTCACGAGCGGCGGCCTGGTGATCAGCGGATCATCGCAGAAGGGCCGTCTCGCGGAGATCGTGGAGCTGCCCGATCATCCGTTCTTCGTCGCCGGTCAGTTCCACCCAGAGCTGCGGTCACGACCCACCCGTCCGCATCCGTTGTTCCGCGACTTCGTCGGTGCCGCCGCGGCGTACCGGCGAGAGCGCATCCGGGCCGGCGACCGGATCGTCGTGACCGGCTGAGCCGCGACCGGGCATGCCCGAGCCGACGAACTCTCGTGTGTTGTTCGCGGGCCGCTACCTGACGGTCGTGTCCGAGACATGGCCCGGGATGGGGGAGTGGGAGATCCTCCGCAAGCACGCGGCCTCCGCGATCGTCCCTCTCACCCCCAACGGCGAGGTCGTCTTGGTCCGGCAGTTCCGCATCCCGGTCCGACAGGAGCTTCTCGAGGTTCCCGCAGGCTTGCTGGACATCCCCGGCGAGGACGCGCTTACGTGCGCCGAGCGTGAGCTCTACGAGGAGACGGGATACCGGTCGCACGACACGAGGTTCATCGGAGGCCTGTACCTGTCGCCGGGAACCACAGATGACTACGTTCATCTCTTCGTCGGTCGTACGGACGACGCGCCGATGGGACAATCGGAATCCGGCATCGAGGTCGAGCGGAGACCGTTCACCGAGATGCTTGCCGCAGCACGAACCGGGAAGGTCCGCGACGCGATGACCACCCTTGCGCTCCTGCTTGCCGCCGCGCAACCATCCTCCGCGTGAGCGACTCCGAACTCAACCGCGACGCAGAACGGTTCCTGATCCACCTGACGGTCGAGCGCGGCCTGGCGACGAACACGTTGACCGCGTATCGACGGGACCTCCGACGGTACGTCGGCTTCCTGACGGCGCGCGGGATCATGACGGCCGGGCAGGTGGACGACATCGTCGTCCGGTCATTCATCGCGTCGGTGTCGGCTTCCACGCACGGACCTGATGCAGCGCCCTACAAAGCGACGTCGGTGTCGCGCGTCTTGTCGGCCGTTCGTTCGTTCCACCGGTTCCTCGTGGGCGAGGGCATCGCCGCGCGGGACCCCACCAGCGAGGTCGTCCGCCCGCGCGTGCCTCGCCCCCT
>JALYLP010000417.1 GCA_030774195.1 Actinomycetota bacterium
ATCGGATCCTTCCGGGCGAGATGAGGGCTGGAACCTTACCAACGGGCCTCGCGGTGCCGTTCCGTGCTGCCTGTAGCATCCGACCCCATGAACGCGTTGCCTCCGAACGAGGGGCGCAGCTGGTGGCTCCGTGAAGCGCTCGCTCGACCCGAGTTCGCAGGGGAGCCGAGTCCGCCGCTCGACACCGACACGAAAGCCGACGTCGTGATCTTGGGTGGCGGCTACACGGGGATGTGGACCGCGTGGTTCCTGAAGGAGCTCGATCCCGGCCTCGACATCGTCCTGCTGGAGCAGGACATCTGTGGCGGCGGACCGAGCGGTCGCAACGGCGGCTTCGTCAACTCCTTCTGGGACGTCCTGGACTTCCTGGCAGAACGCTTCGGGGACGCGTCGGCGCTGCGCATCTGCAGGGCCGGGCAGGAAAGCGTCGACAGCATCGGCCGGTTCTGCACGGAGCACGAGATCGACGCGTGGTTCGCGGCAGAGGGCTCGCTGTCGGTCGCCTCCTCGACGGCACAGATCGGAGCGTGGGCCGACCTCGTCATGGCGGTGGATCGGATGGGCCTGTCCGACATCATCACCTCCCTGTCGCGGGACGAGGTTCGCGCCCTCGTCGATTCGCCCGTCTTCCACGCCGGCGTGCTGACGAAGCTCGGCGCCACCGTCCACCCGGCGCGGCTCGCGCGAGGCCTGCGCCGGGTGCTCCTCGAACGCGGTGTACGGATCCACGAGGGCACGCACGTGTCGCGGTTCGGCGCCGGCGATCCGGCGATCGCCGTCACCGCCGGGGGAACGATCCGCGCGGGCGCCGCCGTGCTCGCGGTGAACGCCTGGGCGCAACACTGGCGTCGTTTCAAGCGGGCGATCACCGTGCGGGGCTCGTACATCGTGATGACGGCTCCGGCCCCCGAGCGATTGGCCGCGATCAACTGGACCACCGGGTTGGGGGTGTCCGACGAACGCTCGGCGATCCACTACCTCCGAACCACGCCCGACGGTCGCGTCGTGTTCGGGATCGGTGGCATGCAGCCGGACCTGGCCCGAAACATCGACCCACGGTTCGGGTACGACGAGGCGTCGATCCGCGTCGCCGTCGACGATCTGCACCGGATGTTCCCGTCGTTCGCCGATGTGCCGATCGAAGCCGGATGGGGCGGCCCGATCGACGTCTCGGGCGACCACCTCCCGTTCTTCGGCACGCTCGAGACCGGCAACGTCCACTACGGCCTCGGCTTCACGGGCAATGGGGTGGGACCGGCGCATCTGGGCGGCAGGATCCTGGCGCATCGCGTCCTGGCGAAGTACGACGACGTGCTGGCGCTCCCGCTCGTCGATCTGGAGCCGCGACGCTTCCCCCCCGAGCCGATCCGCTCGGTGGGAGCGATGGTGACGAACCGCGCGATCCATCGCCGCGACGTCGCGCTCGACGGGGAAGAGGTCCCGAACCCGTTCGTGGATTTCGTCGCGAAGCTCCCGCGCAGGCTGGGCTACAACCTCGGCCCGTAGGGCCGGATCCGCGCGTACCCTGTTGAGCCGATGGCCGCCCGCATCGCACGTTCGTTATGCCTGCTCGCCGTGGTCGCGAGCTTGCTCGTCGTCTCCTCGACATCCGCGCGCGCTGGGACGAGCCTGCGGGGGATCGACGTTTCGAAGTGGCAAGGCACGATCGACTGGTCGAAGGTTGCCGGCGCGGGGATCCGCTTCGCGATCGCGCGAGCCACGAAGGGGCGGACGTACGTCGATCCCACCTTCCCGACCAACGTCGCCGGGGCACGCGCGAACGGGATCGTCGTGGGCGCCTACCATCGCGCCACGCCCAGCGGCGGCGCCACCGCGAACATCACCGATGCGCGAGAGGAAGCCAACCATTATCTGGACGTGGCGTCCCCCGGGGTCGGCGACCTGATCCCGGCGCTCGACATCGAGGAGACGGGCGGGCTCGCGCCCGCGGATCTGGTGGTGTGGGTGAAGGCATGGGTAACCCGCGTCACGAACGTCCTCGGCGTGAAACCCATGCTCTACGCCAGTCCTAACTTCTGGACGGTCAACATGGGCAACTCCACGTGGTTCGCGGACCATGGGTACCGTCTGTGGCTCGCACATTGGAACGTGAGATCTCCGATGGTCCCCGCGAACGACTGGCAGGGTCGCGGCTGGACCTTCTGGCAGTGGACGCACAAGCCGGGACTACCGGGCGTCACGACGGACCTCGACCGGGATCGGTTCGACGGGGCGAACCTCCGCACCGCCGAGATCGCGCGGCTCACGGCGACACCGGGTGCCGGTGGATCCGTGACGGATCTCACCGGACGGCTGTCGTGCGGTGGCGGCGTATCCTGCGCGGCGTTGTTCGATCCGTCCGCGATCGTGACGCTCACCGCGACGCCGGACCCCGGAGCCGTCTTCCGCTCATGGGGTGGGGCGTGCTCGGGATCCTCGCGGACCTGCTCGATCACGACGCTCGGCAGGAAGACCGTCACGGCAACGTTCGGGTATCCGCTGTCCACGACCGTGTCCGGTCCGGGCGGCGGGATCGTCGGCTCCTCCCCCGCCGGCATCTCATGCGCG
>JALYLP010000418.1 GCA_030774195.1 Actinomycetota bacterium
GACTGGGCGGCCTTGTCGTTCGCCCGGTTCCGAGCGCCGAGGAACGTTGGCAGAGCGATGGCGATCAGGATGCCGATGATCAGAACGACCACCATCAGCTCGATGAGGGTGAAGCCTTCGTCCTCACGGACGCGCTTCATGACTCCCTTGAGCATCTGCCTTCGCCTCCTTCCTTGGAGCAGGGCGCACCCTTGTGGTGCGCGTTCTCTAGGGATTTCGGCGTCTGGAAGACCGACCTGTAGCCCCGAACGCGGGAAAGGAGCGAAAACCTTGCTGCGCCGCTACTTGATCAGCTTGATGATGTTGAACATCGGCATATACAAGGCGATGACGGCCGCTCCGACCGCCCCGCCGATGACGGCGATCAGGAGTGGCTCGATCAAGGACGTCAGGGCGTCGACGGCGGCCTCCACCTCTTGGTTGTAGAAGCTGGCCACCTTCTCGAGCATCACGTCGACCTGACCCGTCTCCTCGCCGACCGCGAGCATCTGCACGACCATGGGCGGGAATACTTTATGCCTGCCGAGGGGCTTGGCCATGGATTCGCCTTCCCGCACGCTCGCCTGCACATCGTTGACCGCCTTCGCGATGACCCGGTTGTTCACCGTGTCGCTCACGATGTCGAGAGCCTGGAGGATCGGCACGCCCGAGCGAAGCAGCATGCCGAGCGTTCCCGCGAACCGGGCGAGTGCCGTCTTGTGGAACAGCGTCCCGAACACGGGCACCCGAAGCTTGAACGCGTCGACCGATTCCCGTCCCGCCGATGTGGCCTTCCACCTCCGGAAGAAGAATCTCCCGACGAAGACGCCGAGCAGTACGATGTACCAATACTTCTTGAAGATGTTGGAAGCCGTCAGAAGTAGCTGCGTCGGGAGCGGAAGGCTGCCACCCAGCTGCGAGTAGATGCTCTTGAACTGGGGTACCACGAACAGCAGCATGCCCGACATGATCAAGGACACGAGCGCGACGACCGCGATGGGGTAGGTCATCGCCGACTTGATCTTGCCGCGGAGCTTGACCTCGTTCTCGATCATGTCCGCGAGTCGGAGCAAGACGTTGTCGAGGGAACCGCCCGTCTCGCCCGACTTGACCATCGACACGAACAAGTTGTTGAAGACCTTCGGATGCTTCTGGATCGCTGCGGACAGCGACGAGCCTTGCTCGATGTCCATCCGGCACTCGTTCAGAACGCGGGCGAGCTCGCCGTTGTTCGTTTGATCGGCCAGGATGGACAGGGCGCGCAGGATCGGCAGCCCCGCGTTGATCATGGTGGCGAACTGCCGCGAGAAGACCGACAACTCCTTGAGCTTGACCTTCTTCTTCGTCAGCTCGATGTTGAACCCACGGCCCTGCTTGCCGACCTCGAGCGGCGTGAGGCCCTGTTCGCGGAGCCGCTGCAGCACCAGAGCCTCGTTGTCGGCCACGAGGGTGCCGCTGATGAGGTTCCCGCCGCGATCGCGGACCTTGTATGCGTAGGTGTCGGGCATCGCTTACCCCTCACATCCCGCCCATGGAACCGCTGGAGCCGTCCGACGTTCCGAACGACCCGGTCGCCCATGAGCTGGCGTCGTCTCCGCCGAGGGATGAGCCACCGGAGGAGAAGGCCGACAACCCGCCGGAGGATCCGATCAAGCGTTGGAGCTCCTCGGGGTCGTGGCACCGTTCGAAGGCCATCTGCTGGCTGATGCGGCCGGCCTTGATGTGCGACGCCAGGGACATGTCCATCGTCTGCATCCCGTAGCGGCCGCCGGCCTGCATCGCGGAGTAGATCTGGTGCACCTTGCCCTCACGGACCAGGTTGCGGATCCCGGGCGTCGCGATCATGATCTCGGCCGCCGCCACCCGGCCCTGGCCGTCGACCGTGGGGATCAGCTGCTGCGTCACGACGCCCTGGAGGGTGGTCGAGAGCTGCACCCGCACCTGCTGCTGTTGGTGGGGAGGGAAGACGTCGATGATGCGGTCGATCGTCTGCGGCGCATCCTGCGTGTGCAGGGTGGCGAAGACGAGGTGACCGGTCTCGGCGGCGGTGATGGCCGTCGAGATCGTCTCGAGGTCCCGCATCTCGCCGACGAGGATCACGTCGGGGTCCTGACGCAAAACGTGTTTCAGAGCGGAGGCGAAGCTGTGCGTATCCGCTCCGATCTCGCGCTGGTTCACCACACACTTCTTGTGCTTATGCAAGAACTCGATCGGGTCCTCGACGGTCATGATGTGTCCCGATCGCTCGGTGTTGACCACGTCCACCATCGCAGCGAGCGTCGTCGACTTCCCGGATCCGGTCGGCCCCGTCACGACCACGAAGCCGCGCGGGAAGCGGGCCAGATCGGCCGCGACCGGCGGGAGCCCGAGGTCCACGATGTTCTTGATGTCGAACGGGATCACGCGGAAGACCGCGCCGACCGCGTCGCGCTGCATGAAGACGTTCACGCGGAACCGCGCCCGGCCGGGCAAGGAGTACGACATATCCAGCTCGAGCTCCTGCTCGAACCGCTCGCGCATCTTCTGCGGGAGGATCGCGTAGATCATCCCCTGCAGGGAGCGGGGGTTCATCGGCGGATAGTCCTCGAGCCGCTCGAGCTCACCGTGGATCCGGACCGTGGGCGGGGTACCCGCCGTCAGGTGAAGGTCCGAGCCGTTCAGATCGAGGAGCCTGCCGAGCAGCTCCGGAACGGGAACCTGGATGTCCTCATCAGCAGGGGCAACCGTGCTCATCGTCATTTCACCACCCTTGCGACTTCGTCCAGCGTTGTGATGCCCATGCGGGCCTTCTCCAGCCCGTCGTCGCGAAGCGTCATCATCCCCTGCTGCACGGCGACGGTCCTGATCGCATCGGCAGAAGCACGCTCCACCGTGAGCCGTTCGATCTCTTCGCTCATCTGCATCACCTCGTATAGGCCGATCCGACCGCGGTACCCGGTGTTGGAGCACGCCGGGCATCCTTGCGATTTGAAGAGTTGCGGGATCTCAGGCCAGAGCCACTCCGGGAACCCCGCCGCCTCCAGCTCGGCCTGCTCGGGCTGATAGACGACCCTGCACCGCTCACACAGCTTGCGCGCCAGGCGCTGGGCTACGACGGCGTCGATCGCCGAGGCGACCAGGAAGGTCTCGACGTCCATCTCCACGAGACGCGAGATGGCTGAGGGCGCGTCGTTCGTGTGCAACGACGAGAGGACGAGGTGGCCGGTCAGGGCAGCCTCGATCGCGATCGTGGCCGTCTCCTTGTCGCGGATCTCGCCGATCAACACGATGTCGGGGTCGGCTCGGAGGATCGACCGGAGTGCGCTCGCGAAGGTGAGGCCCGCTTTGGGGTTCACCTGCATCTGGTTCACGCCGGCGAGCCGGTACTCCACCGGGTCCTCCACCGTGATGATGTTCTTGGACTCTTCGTTGAGGATGTTGAGCGTGGAGTACATCGTGGTCGATTTGCCCGAACCGGTCGGGCCGGTCACGAGGATCGCGCCGTACGGCTTCCTGAAGGATTCCGAGAAACGGCCGTAGGCGTTCTCGAGGAACCCTAGGTCCTCGAGCCGGAGCAGCGCGTTGGACTTGTCCAACACGCGGATCACGACCTTCTCGCCGTAGACCGTGGGAAGGGTGGCGACGCGCAGGTCGAGCGCCCTTCCCCCGACCTTCATCGAGATCCGCCCGTCCTGCGGAACGCGGCGCTCGGCGATGTTGAGGTCCGCCATGACCTTGAGCCTGCTGATCAGTCCGCCCTGGATGTTCTTCGGCGCCGGTGGCATCGGCTCGTGCAGGACGCCGTCGACGCGGAACCGGATCCGAACGTTGAACTCGGCGGGCTCGAGGTGGACGTCAGAGGCTCGGTCGCCGACCGCTTGCGTCATGATGGCGTTCACGAGCTTCACGATCGGCGCGTCCTCGAGGGCCTCCTCGAGCTCCGCGGTGGTCTCGTCGGCGGCCTCGGCGGCGATGCTCGCCATCGCCTCTACCTGCGAGTCCATACCGGAGAACTTCTGGATCGCCTCCTCGACGTCGTTCGCCGTCGCGACGACCGGTTGGACGTCGCGCCCGGTAATCGTCCGGATGTCGTCCAGGGCGTAGACGTTGGCCGGATCCGACATCGCGACCAGCAGCCGCCCATCGCGCTCCCCGATCGGGATCGCTCGGTACCTGCGTGACAGCGCTTCGGGCAGCAGAACAGTTGACGTTGCATCGATAGGGAACTCGTTGAGGTCGACGAACTCCAACCCGACCTGTTCCGCGAGCGCCCGCACCAGGTCGGCCTCTTTGATCATGCCGAGGTCGATCAAGACGCGACCGAGCGATTTCGGGGTCTTGCGATGCTCCTCGAGCGCGGTTTCGAGCTGTTCGGGAGTGATGAAGCCGAGCTCGATGAGGATCTGGCCGAGCTGCTTCGACTTCCGCTTGACCGTCGTCATCGATGCTCCCGAGGCCCGTTCGGGCTAGGTCGTTGGCTGGGTCTCAGCTGTTGTCTTCGTCATCGTCCTCGTTCAGCTGAAGCAATCCCGAGAACTCTTTGGCCAGCATGACGCGGTCGACCTCGCTCGGTTCTTCCGTCACCTTCTCGGGCTCGTCGGGGGCCCGTTCGGCGGATACCAGACGCTGCGGCTCGCGCCGGAACGGGGTCGCCGGGTCGCCCTCGACGGGGGGCGCCTCATCCGACCCGCCAACCGTCGGTTCCGCTCCGGTCGATCCCTCGGCTACCAGGGGTGCCGCTTCGAGCGGCGCAACTGCCGGCAGCGAGGACGCGGCCTGCTCGGCCTCCAGGCGGGAGAAGGGCGAGCCTTCCGTCGCGAACGCCGCGGGGCGACCCGCCGGCGTCACGGGGTCGGCCTCCGGGGGCGTTGCCGGTCGGAGCCGTTCGGGTTCACCGACGATCGGCGGTTCAACGAGGGTCGGCGGTTCACCGCCGCCCGATCCCGCGTCCTCGAGCGGTTGCCGGGGTGCGGGCGCTTCTCCTGGACTGCGCCCGTTCCACGCGCGCTGATCGGCTGGGGGCGCGCTGGCGACCGGCTCGGGTGCGGGGTCCGGGACGGCCTTCGTCTCCGCCGGATGCAAGGAGGTCCGGGGACGGCCGGAAGGAGCGCTCGAGGCATCGGGCACCTTGAGCGTCTCTCCCTTCTTGGCCCTGGTTTCCTCGGCCGCCAAGACCGCCTGCTCCAGCTGATCCAACAGGACGCCCGGGCGGACGCCGGTACCGGAGATCACGAACGCCGCGTACGGGCCTCGGTGGACGTATGCCCATAGCTGATCGGAGAACTCGACGAAGCCCCGTCTGGCCTCGCCGACGTGCACGAACTTCAGCCACGCCGGCTTGAACGCCTGCTCGTCCTCCTCCGGATAGGCGCCGAGAACCATGCCGTCGCGAGACAGCACCAGACAGCCACGCACGTCGTCCATGGTGAGGACGACGCGCTGCGCGAGCGCGGCGTATTCATCCATCCGTCAACTGGAGACATCGTCGGGAGGCCGAGCGCCCTTGAGGTGCGCGGGGTTGAGGGCGTGCGGACCGGTCAGGACCGTTCGGCGATCGCCGCGACGGCGGCCGCAGACATCACCTCGAGCGGTGCGGGATGCCCCGTCCACAGCTCGAAGCACAGTGCCGCCTGATGCAGGAGGAGGCCGAGCCCACCGAAGGCGGTAGCGCCGTGCTCGCGCGCGGTCGCTTGCATCGGCGTGACGGCCGGGTGGTACAGGAGGTCGACGACGACGGTCGAGTCGTCGACCGGCGGCAACGGGAGCGCCTCACCGTCGGCACCGAGGGGGGTCGCGTTGACGACCAGATCGGCCGGACCCGCCGCGGCGTCGTCGAACCCCGTGATCACGAGCTCCGTCGAGAGCCCGTCGAGCGCCCACCGGAGATCCGCCGTAGAGGCCGGATCGCGGGCGACCACCGTGATCCGGGACGCGGCGGCGCGCGCGAGTGCCAAGGCGCACGCG
>JALYLP010000419.1 GCA_030774195.1 Actinomycetota bacterium
GTCGAACCGCGCAAGATGACGTGCGCCGAAGAGCTCGACCTCCCAGGGCAGCGCCGGACGCGGACCGACGAGCGACATCTCGCCGGCAAGGACGTTCAGCAGTTGTGGGAGCTCATCGAGGCTCAGGCGTCGCAGCACACGGCCCGCGGCCGTGACACGCTCGTCATCGACGAGTTTCCAAACGCAGTCCCCGGGCTTCTGACCCGCGCTCGTATCGCCGATCACGAACATGCTCCTGACCAATTCCCGATGGCTCGAGTCGTCGGAGCCGAGCGCCATCGTTCGGAATTTCAGCATGACGAATTCTTGCCGTCCACGGCCCACGCGTGACTGGCGGAAGAGGATGGGCCCCGGGCTCGAAACCGCCACGGCGAGGGCAACGATCAAGAGGAGCGGCGCGAGCATGAGGAGGAGGATCGCGGCGACCACGAAGTCCCGTGCCCGAGTCGCGACATCGGTGGCGGTCCATCGCGCCGCACGACCCGAATGCGCCGCCTCGAGCGGCACGCTTCTGCTCACGGATGCCCTCCCCTGTGCGCGATATCGAGGTCGACGTCGGGCCATGGCCGCCTCTCGTCTGCTTCAGCATCGGCACGCTGAAGGACGCGGTCACGCACCTGAACGTCGGCGACGTCACGCTTCGGGAGGGCAGGTACGCCGTACGCGACCGTGTACGGCGGGATGTCCCGGGTGACGACGGAGCCGGCGCCGATGATGGCGTGTTCCCCGATCCGCACGTACGGCAGGATGGTGACGTTCACGCCGATCTGCGCGCCGGTGCCGATCGACGGCCCGCGCATCGCCCGTGCGGACTCCTCGAAGCCCGGAAAGAGATCGTTCGCGATCGTCACCCCCGGAGCAAGGAACACGTCGTCCTCGATATCGGTGAACTGCGACACGTAACAGTTGCAATGGATCTTGGTTCGGTTCCCGATGACGCACCCATAGTCGATCACGGAGTTGCTCCATACCGAGACGTCGTCCCCGAGTCGGTTCTGCTCTCTGATCACGACGTGGTGTCCTGTCTCGAATCGCCGGCCGATGCGCGACCCTGCGTACAACACCGTCCCACTGCGGATGTGAGCTCCTTCACCGAGGACGAGACGCGGATCGCTCTCCCGGGACGAGGGATAGCAGAGCGATACGTCGTCGTCGAGCGTCACCGCTAGCTGGATCGGGTCACCCACGGAGCCCCGCCACCTGATGGACGACCCGTGCCATCGAGGAGCTGACGAAAGCGATCTGGTCGTCCGTCAGGTGCGGGAACATCGGTAGCGACAGGATCTCCGTTGCCGCTTGCTCGGCCACGGGGAGGGCGGTGGTGGTGAACGATCGGTACGGGTCCTGCAGATGGCACGGAGTGGGGTAATGGATACCGGTCTCGATCCCCTCCGCGGCCAGGCACTCCTTCACGCGATCGCGCTCCGGCGTTCGAACGACGTAATGGTGGTAGGACGACAGGACGTCCTCAGGCACGGGAAGCGGTGCCAGACGATCGGAGATCGGTGACAAGGCGGCGTCGTACTTCGCCGCCGCGAGGCGGCGTCGTTCGTTCCACCTCTGCAGGAACGCGAGTTTGACCGAGAGGACGCCCGCCTGGACGGAGTCGAGCCGGCTGTTGCTCCCCACCAACTCGTGAAGGTTGCCCGAACTCGCAGCGCGACCGTGGTTCGCGAGCGAGCGGATACGATCGGCGAGCTCTTCGTCGTTCGTGACCACCGCGCCCCCGTCTCCGAGGGCACCGAGGTTCTTCGCGGGATAAAAGCTGAAGCAGCTCGCGGCGCCGAACCACCCCGCGGGATGGCCGCGCCACATCGACCCGTGTGCCTGCGCCGCATCCCCGATGAGCGGGATGCCCGTGCTGTTCGAGAGGTCGGAGAGTTCCCGCATGTCCGGCATGTTGCCGTGGAGGTAGACGGCGATGATCGCCTTCGTTCGAGGCTGGATGGCGGGCTCGATCGTCGACGCGCTGATCAAGTGTGTCTCCGGCTCCACGTCGACGAACCGAGGCCGGGCGCCGGCCGCCAATACGCCTTCGGCCGTCGCGATGAAGGTGTTCGCGGGGACGATGACTTCGTCTCCCGGCCCGATGCCGAGCCCTCGCAACGTCAGAGCGATCGCATCGGTTCCGTTCCCAACACCCACGCAGTAATCGCGCTGGCAGTATCCCGCCCATGCCGTTTCGAACGTCTCCACCTCTTCCCCGCCCACGAACGCGGAGTCCTCGATCGCCGTTCGCCAGACGTCATCGAGACCCAGCCGGACCTCGCGATGCATAGCTCCAAGGTCCAGCAGCGGAACGCGAACCCCCATCGATAGTGCCGTTCCGGCTGTCACTGGAGGCTCGATCCAGAGAGCTCGACGGAGTTCTCCGCGACCTCGATCAGGCTGACGGGACGACGCTCCTGGAGCGAGATCTCGGCGCATTCCAAGACCTCGACCACCGCCAGCCCCTCGTGGCCGCTGGTTCGTGGCCGTGTCCCGTCGCGGGCACACGCGACGAAGTGTCGGTCCTGAACCGAGAGGGGCTCCTCGAACTGAAGGTACGGGGAGCGGATCTCGCCGTATCGGTAGGACATGGGCATCGCCGGCAGATTGTCGTCCACCGATTCGACGACGCCCTTGTCGAACACACGGACGCGCTCCTCCGTCGCGAGGTCGTTGTACACGGCCATCTTGCTGCTCCCCACGAGCGTGACCCGGCGCACCTTGCAGGGGTCAAGCCAGCTGACGTGGATGTTGGCCGTGACGCCCGCCTCCTCGTAGAACAGGCGGAGGTACGCGACATCCTCAAGGAAGTGGTGCGCGTGCCGAGAGGCCCACGCCTGAACCCAGGTGGGCTTCGAACGCAAGATGTAGTTGAAGATCGAGATGTCGTGCGGCGCCAGATCCCAGATCACGTTCACGTCCGATTGATAGAGCCCCAGGTTGAGTCGGGCTGAGTCGACGTAGTACAGGCGCCCCAGCTCGCCGTTCTCCACGAGCTCCCGGAGCTTCCAGACCGCGGCGTTGTGCTCGAAGGTGTGTCCGACCATGAGAGGCACGTGACGGGCCTCTGCCTCATCGACGAGTGCCCTGGCGTCGTTGACGCTCGTGGCAAGGGGTTTTTCGACGAGAACCGCCGCCCCCGCCTCGATGGCCGTGGAGGCAACCTCAACATGGGTCCGGGGGGGTGTCGCCACGACGACGGCATCGAGGTCGCGGACGACCTCCTCCAGCGAACGAGCGCACGTCACGCCGGGCGTCGAGCGTTGAGCCTCGCGCAGGCGGTCCTCCGATGAGTCGATGGCCACGACCGCGCTCACCTCATGGATCGCGTGGAGCACCCGAA
>JALYLP010000420.1 GCA_030774195.1 Actinomycetota bacterium
GTTCGCGTAGGCTCCGTTCACCCAGCTCCAGCCGTCGGCCGAGACCTCCGCGTCGGCGTAGAAGTTGTCGAACGTCACGAACCGGCTGGCGAGCGCATGCTCGTTCGGGGTGACCTTCTGGCCGAAGATCGCGAGCGAGGGATCCCCGTTGCCCTTCCCGAGATCGCCGAGGACCTGGTCGTAGGTGCGGTTCTCCTTCATCACGTAGATCACGTGCTTGATCGGGGAGGGATCACCCGGCGCAGACGGGATCACGCTCCCGGTGGGAACCGTGGGGATCGCGTTGATGCGGTCGTTGGCTAACACCCGCTTGGTGTACGCGTCGAGCTTCGACGCGGAAGGAACGGGGATCTTCGAGAGGGTCCCTCGCATCAGCGTCGGCCAGTACGTCTTCGGGTCGAGGTTCGGCCCGACGCCCAGGCCTTTCATGTTCGAGACGAACAGCGTACCGCCGGCCGGGTCGAGCGCGAGGCCATCGGGATACCAGGCCGTGGGGATGAGCCCCTCGACGCGATCGGCCACGCCGGCCCTCGCGAGGGCCACGACCGCAACGTCGTTGTCGCCCGCGTTCGCGACGTAGAGCGTCTTGCCGTCGGGGCTCACGGCGAGCGCGTTGGGGCTCGCGCCGATCGGTGCGCCGGGGTAAGGCCGCAGGTCGATCGTTCGGAGCAGCGCACCGGTCCGGTCGCCCAGCACCGAAACGGTGTCGGAGTCTGAGTTCGCCACGTAGAGCTCGTCGCGGGCAGGATTCAACGCGACCGCGCTGGGATGGGTGCCGACGTGGACGCTCGTCGTCACCCTGGCGGTCGCGGTGTTCACGACGGACACGGTCTGCGCGCCCCAGTTCGTGACGAACGCCTTCGAGCCGTCGTGGCTGAGAGCGACCCCGTAGGGGAGGTTGCCGACGTCGATGTGAGCCTGCACGGAGCGCGTCGCCGGATCGACGACGTCCAGCTGATCGTCGAGGTTCTCGACGACGTACAGCCGCGAACCATCGTCGCTCGTGGCGATACCGGCCGGGTACCCCCCGCCGTTGCCGAGGTTGTCGGCGAGCTTGATGCTCTTCACCTCGTCCACGGTCTGCCCGCTGATGCGGAACACGTGCAGCGAGCCGTTCGGCCCGTCCGAGGCGTACGCCCAGCGGCCGTTCGGCGAGAAGACGAGCCCGACGTAATAGCCATGGGCGTGCCCGACCGAGTAGTCCCACCAGCCTCCGCCCTTGCCGCCTTGCTCCTTGATCGTCTGCAGGACGGCGCCGGTCGCGGGATCTATCGCCATCAACGAGTGATGGAGGTAGCCGGCGTTGGCAGCGAGCAACAGGTTGCCGCGAGGGCTCATCGCGAGCGCGAGTGTGCCCGGACCGAGCGTCGTCTGGGTGCCCGCGGGCGTCACGAGCCATCCCTGCGGGGTGACCCCGGTGCCGTCGGGCTGCGGTCCGGCGTGCACGATCCCGCCGGACGAGGCGAGGGCTGCGGCGCTGACGAGCGCGCACGCGAGCATGAGCGACACGACCGACAGGGCAGAGGTCGACCGGTGCGACATGGGGAGCCTCCTGCGTTCGGGTCCCTGAGCCTAGTCCGACCTTGAACCGCGACACAAATCTGGCACGGGAGCGCTGGTGGGAGGGCAGGGATCGCGTACAGGTCGGGATATGCGCTGAGACAAGCACCCCGTCTTCCGCTCCCGTGAAACGGGGATCAGGATACGGGGCGCTCTCTAACCTCCGACAGCAGGGAGGATTCGACGATCGCGTAGCGGTCCGAGCCCTCGACTTAGTTCGGGATACCGCTCGGGCACAATCTGCTCTGCGTCCTGGAGATTCGTGACGGCGCCGCTCATCGTAATCTTTTCGCCCATCGGGACCAAGCCGCCCTGTCGTTCGTGAGCCACGGGGTGCCGTCCTTCTGGTCAGGCCGTAGTCGGCCGGCCAGATGACGAGGCGAGCGCATCTCCCCCGGGCGATGTTGAATGTGCTCCTCCAGATCCAGTCCGACGGGGACCGAACCGCCTCCCCGCGCCGAAGGCACTGCTCGAAGGCGGCAGCAGCGGCATCGCTCGCCACGTCACGGTCGCCCGAAGGCGAAGGCGATCGTGATGGCTACCCGGGTCTCCCCTCGGAGGCGGCCGCCGATAGTTCCTATGTCGGGTCGACGGTAAGCCCGAATGGGCTTCCCTCGGTGTCTCGACAGACGCTCCACCGCTCTGCGGAATGGATGACCTCACCGCCGAGCTCGCGAACCCGCTGCAGCGCCGCGTCCATGTCCGGAACTGAGAAGTACGGGAGCGACACCCGATCGCCGGGGCCCGTCCCTCGCGGGTGGAGGCCGAGCGCGGAGCCTCCCCCGTGGGT
>JALYLP010000421.1 GCA_030774195.1 Actinomycetota bacterium
GCGCCCGGTCGGCGACGAGGCCGGCGATCGTGTCGGCGGCCCGGTCGGATCCGAGGGCGATCGCCGCGGCAGCGTCGTGCGCGCCGCCGCCCGCGATCGTGCGGGCGAGCGCCCCGAGCACCGTGAGCGCGCAGACGAAGGTCATCGTCGACGGACCCGCCTCCTCGCCCGCGCGGGTGTCGAGCGCGACGTCGGCCAGGGAGGCGAGCGTGTTGCCGGTCCCGTTCGACACGCACGCGATCCTCGGCGGCCCCGCGGCTCCGCGGAGGGCGCGGGCGACGCCGACGGTCTCGGCGCTCTCGCCGGACTGGCTGACCAGCACCAGGAGGTCTTCGTCGCGAAGGATGGGGAGCCGGAAATGCAGGAGTTCGGCCGCATCGAGCATCAGCGTCGCAACGCCCGCTGCGGCGAGCGCCGTGACGGCCGGATAGCAGGCGTCGTAGGAGCTCCCCATCCCCGACAGGACGATGCGACCCCGACGGGCCGGAGCCGCGGCGGCTTCCAGCGCCTCGGTCTGCTCGATCACGCCCTTCCCGGCCCGCCGGAGCGCTTCAGGTTGACCGGCGATCTCCGTGATGAATGGGTCAGGAAAGTTTCCTAACGATTTCATCGGGCGGAGTGTACGATGCCCGACGCATGGGTGTGAAGGTGGCGGTGGTGGGCGGCGGCAGCACGTACACGCCTGAACTCGTCGAGGGATTCGTCACGCGAACGGACCGCCTGCCGGTCGACGAGCTGGTCCTGTTGGACATCGATCCGGAGCGGCTCGCGATCGTCGGCGCGCTCGCGGAGCGGATGGTGCGAGCGGCCGGATGGGCTGGGACGGTCCGGTTGACCGACCGGGCGACCGAGGCGCTCGAGGGCGCGAACTTCGTCATCGTGCAGCTCCGTGTCGGGGGGAACCAAGCGCGCTTGCTGGACGAGACGATCCCGCTCCGGTTCGGCTGCATCGGCCAGGAGACCACGGGGCCCGGAGGGTTCGCCAAGGCGCTCCGCACCGTGCCCGTCGTGCTCGAGCTCGCCGAACGCGCGGCGGAGATCGGGGCTCCCGACGCGTGGGTCGTCGATTTCACGAACCCGACCGGGCTCGTGACCCAGGCCCTGCTCGACCAGGGTCACCGCGCGTGCGGGCTGTGCAACGTCGCGATCGGCGTCCAGCGCGAGCTCGCGAGCCATCTCGCCATCGAGCCGTCCCGCATCCGGCTGGATCACGTCGGGCTCAACCACCTCTCATGGGTTCGCGCGGTATCGGTCGACGGGGTGGACCGATTGCCCGAGCTTTTGGCCGAGGGTCCCGAGGAGCTCACCGAGGCCGCGCCGATCGAGCTGGTGCGGGCGTTGGGAGCCATCCCGAGTTCCTACCTTCGCTACTACTACCGGACGAGCGAGGTCCTGGAACATCAACGGACGCATCGCACCCGAGCGGAAGAGGTCCTCGAGATCGAGGCGGGGTTGCTGGAGCTCTACCGCGATCCGACCCTCGACACGAAGCCGAAGCTCCTGGAGGAGCGCGGAGGCGCGTGGTATTCGGACGCCGCCGCGGCACTCGTCGCCTCGTTGCACGCCGGCACGGGCGATGAGCAGGTGGTCAACGTGCTCAACGAGGGGGCGATCCCGAACGTGCCGCCCGGGGACGTGGTGGAGCTGACCTGCCGGGTGGATCGCGCCGGCGCGTTCGCTCAGCCGACCGACCCGCTCGCGCCGGAGATGCTCGGATTGGTGCAACACGCGAAGGCGTACGAGCGGCTGACGGTCGAGGCCGCGCTCACCGGGTCCCGCGACACCGCGCTCAAGGCGCTCCTCACGAACCCACTCGTCGGCGATGTGGACCGTGCGGCTCCGATGCTCGATGCCCTCCTGGATGCGAACCGCGCGCATCTACCGCGGTTCTTCGCTGACTAGCCTCCGGGCAACTCGGCAGCGTTGCGTTGGATCTTCGCGAGCGCCTCGATCGCCTGCTCGACGCCCGCGCGATCGGAGCGGAAGACGTTCTCGTCGATGTAGACGGACTCGCGGAGCCCCGCGGCCTCGGCGACCGGGAACGACATCCGGGACGGATCCAAGCGCTCCGCATGCTCCACGGCGACCGGGAGTCGCGAGAGTGACGGCTGGAACAGGTCGTAGTTGGACATCGGCTCGTACCCGGTCCACGCGCCGACCCCCTCGGCCTCGAGCGCGTCGCAGACGACCTGATTGGTCCGGCCGGCGAACCGGTCGGGTTCGATCGCGACGACGTACCGGTAGAAGCTCCAGCGGGTGATCCTCGGATCGTGCGGCATGACGCGGATCCCGGGGACCTCCGCTGCCAGCTCCTCGAAGTACGAGCCGAGCGCGGCTCGCTGCGCCTGCTGCTCGGGGAATCGCCGCATGGCGACCGTGAGGAGCGCTGCCTGGAGCTCACCCAACCGGTAGTTGGCGCCGAAGGTGTACTCCTTCTCCGCGTCGTCCTTCGGGCGGCCGCAATCGATGATCGAGTGAGCGAGCCGGGCTAGCCGCTCGTCGTTCGTGAGCAACGAGCCTCCCTCGCCCGCGGTCATGATCTTCGACGACTGGTGGCTGAAGGAGCCGAAGTCGCCGATGCATCCGGCGCCATCGCCGTTCCATCGCTGCCCGTGCGCGTGCGCGCAGTCCTCGACCACGGCGATCGAGTGGCTCCGAGCGATCTCCATGAGCCGGTCCATGTCCGCCATCTGGTGCCCGAGATGCACGGGCATGATCGCACGCGTCCGAGGCGTGATCGCGGCCTCGACCAGCGCCGGGTCGATCGTCCACGTCTCCGGCGTCACGTCAACGATGACGGGGAGCGCGCCGGCGGCGATCGGGGCGTAGACCGTGGCCGCGAACGTCAACGCAGGGATGATCACCTCGTCCCCCCAGCCGATGCCGAGCGCCTTGAGACCCACCTCCATGGTCACGGTCCCGTTGGACATCAGCACCCCGTACCGAGCGCCTTGGTACTCGGCGAACGCTTCTTCGAACGCCGCGGCCTTCGGGCCGGGTTCCGGGAACCCGCCCCATCGGCCACCCCGGACCACCTCCTCGACGGCGGCGACGTCCTCGTCGTCGCCGTGCGGCCACTCCGGGTACGGCTCCGCGCGGACGGGGGCGCCGCCGGCGATCGCGAGCTCTGCCATCGGTTCGGCTCCTTCGGTCTCGATCGATCCTGCGAGCGAGAGCCTTGACCGCCCCCGCAACGCGAGGCTAGCATCCCCTCGGTTCGTTAGGAAAGTTTCCTGACTGATCGGATCATCTCAGCGAGGGAGCCATATCACGGGCGCGACCCAGACGTACGCGACGGGGACGCCGAGCCTGCTCCGGGCGATCAACGAACGCACGGTGCTCGAGCGGATCCGACGGTCCGGTCCGGTCTCCCGTGCGCAGATCGCCCGGGAGACGGGCCTTTCGAAACCGACGGTCTCCCAGGCGCTGTCGACGCTCGAACGCGCCCGTCTGGTCCGAGAGGCGGGGCGGACATCCGGGGGCAAGGGCCCGACCGCGCTGCTCTACGAGATGAACCCAGCAGCGGGGTGGGTGGTCGGGATCGACGTGGGTCGGGAGTACGTTCGGG
>JALYLP010000422.1 GCA_030774195.1 Actinomycetota bacterium
CAGGTACACCACGAACCCGACCACGATCGAGATCGCCGCAGCGATCTGGATCGCCCGTCCGACCAGCGGCCGGATCCGTCCCGGATGCCCGGCCCCGACGTCGATCGCCACGTACCGGACCGCTGCCATGTCCATCCCGAACCGGGTTCCGGCCGCGACGATGAACGCGAACTGCGTGCCGATCGTCACGATCCCGAGCGCGACCGCCCCGGTGCCGCCCCCGCCGAACGCTCGCGCGATCAGGATGTTCGCCGCGAACGTGCCGGCCACGAACACCGCCAGCCCGACGATGTTCTGCGCGGTCCCCGCGGCGAGGACCCGATAGTCCTTGCCGCCGGTGCCTGAGAAGGTGCCGGGAGGGCGCGCGGCCGCCTCGAGCTGGCCTTCGTCCTCCATGTCCACGGGCGGGAAGTATCGCAGGGGCCTTATCGCCCAGGCCGAACCGTTCGCGGTCCTCGCCCGTACCTCTTGACAGAACCCGGAAGGAGAACCGATGCCTCGCATGATCCTGCTCGCCTTCGTGGCTGCGCTCACGCTGGCCGCGTGCTCGAACGGCACGACCACGACCTCACCGGCCGCGGGCGGCACGTCCGCCTCCACCTCGTCCGGCTCGACCGTCCAGGTCGCGAACTCCGCCCAGTACGGCTCGATCTTGGTGGATGCACAGGGCAACACGCTCTACGTCTTCGAACAGGACACAGGGAATACGAGCGCCTGCACCGGAGCCTGCATCGCAGCCTGGCCGCCGCTGACGGTCACCGGATCGCCGACCGCCGGGGCCGGCGCCGACGCGAGCCTCCTGGGGACCGCCAAGCAGGCCGACGGGTCGAACCAGGTGACCTACAACGGCCACCTCCTCTACCTGTTCTCGGGCGACGGGGCCGCCGGCGACGTCACCGGTGAGGGCGTCAACGGCTTCTTCGTCGTCTCATCAACCGGCGACAAGATCGCCCAGCCGATGACCGCGAGCAGCAGCAGCTCGTACAAGTACTGATATCGCCGGTCGCGCTCGCGCTGGGCGAAGAAGTGTGACAAGAAGGCCCATTCCGCTTGACGCCTCGTACCCGGCGACCGTAGGGTTCCGACTGTCCTCATCGGATGGAACCGGGGACGGGGGAAGGCAAGGGACGCTAGCCGATACCCCGGGGTCCCGGACTGGCCGCAAGGTTAGTTCGTCCGGAACTATCCGATGGGGGCACTTTTTTTATGTCCGATCCGCCCTTCCTGTCGCTGGACTTCCTCTACACGCCGAGTCGCGACGTCGCCGCCGACCTCGCCATCTTCGAAGACGTGCTCGGGGCACGCGTTCGATTCGCTATCGACGGGATGGGCACGCGGGTGGCCGCGGTCGAGCTCGCCGAGGCCGCACCGCTCATCCTGCTCACGGATGATCTGGAGGGCGAACGTGCGATCGCCGTGTTCCGCGTCGACGATCTCGAGGCAACGATGGACGATCTGCGATCGCGCGGATGGAGTCCCGTCCGTACCTTCGAGATCCCGCAGGGCCCCTGCTGCTCGTTCACGACACCCGGAGGCCACCGGATCGCGCTGTATCAGCTGACCAGGCCCGAGGTCGCGCAGCACTTCGAGGGACGTCGCGACTTTTGATCGCGCGATCGGGCACGGCGTCAATCGACCGGTGTGATATGCCGATGACCTCGGGTGACGTACCCCGTTCTGCAGCCTCTCTGGAAGGGAGCCTCCTATCGCGCTCGGTGAAGCGTTCGGCACCGTTCTCGCCGCGGCCCGCGCCGGGGCGGAGTGGGCCTGGCGCGAGCTCTACCGAGAGACGGCCCCGTCGGTGGACCGCTACCTCCGAGCGCGAGGGATCCGCGACGCCGACGACGTGGTCGGCGAGACCTTCGTCAACGTGGTGCGCTCGATCGACGGGTTCGCGGGGGGCGAGATCGCCTTCCGCGCATGGGTGTTCGCGATCGCTCGGAACAAGGCGACCGACGAGCTGCGTCGCGAGATCCGCCATCCGAGCGCGCCGACATCCATCGAGGAGCTGGAGGCCCACGGGCCGCATGGAGACGTCGAAACCGAGGCGATGGAAGGGCTCGCGTCCGAGCGGATCGGTCGACTCCTTGGCGATCTGACCGCCGATCAGCGTGACGTTCTGCTCCTCCGGATCGTGGGTGGCCTCTCGATCGATCAGGTCGCGGCCGCCGTGGGACGCAAACCCGGGGCTGTGAAGATGCTCCAGGCGCGTGGTCTGGCCGCGATCCGGCGAGAGATCCAGCGGGGAGCCGTGACCTTATGAGCACCTCCGACGTTCCTCCTGATGAGATGGGTTGGGATCCGAACGCGACCGACGATGCGCTCGAGCGGATGCTGTCCGGTCGGGAGCCGCTTACGGACGAGTGGCGTGAGCTGGACGGATTCGTCCAGGACCTCCACGAGGCCGTGCCGACACGCCCCCTCGCTTCCGAGGATCTCCACGTGGCCGCGATGGTCGAGACCTCCCATCTCATAGCCGACAAGGGCGACCCGGTCGTGAGGCCGGTCAGCAACGCCGACGCACCTGCACCGCAGGTGTCGTGGCTGCCGAAGCTGAGGAGGAGAC
>JALYLP010000423.1 GCA_030774195.1 Actinomycetota bacterium
AGGCGCGCGACAGCTCCGGCAACGTCTCCGCCATGAGCGACCCGGTCACGGTCGCGACGAGCGCACCGCTCTTCTCCGACGACTTCGAGGGATCCGGGAGTGGATGCGCCGTGTCCCCGGCCTGGACGAAGGTCATCGCGCGCTTCGTGGCGCAACCCGAGCCGGGAAACCCGGGCAACTGCGAGGGCTACGCGCCCAGCACGGGCCAGAACGCCTACGCATCGAAGACACTCTCGACGTCGCAGAGCGATCTGTACGTGCAGGAGCGGTTCCGCGTCATGTCTCAATCCTCGGCCGTGACGCTTCTCCGGTTGAAGAACTCGGGCGGCGCGACCGTCTACAGCCTCTCCGTCGGGACGAACGGGAACCTAAACGGCCGCAACGAGCTGCAGAACAAGACGACCGGCTCCGGGATCGCCGTGGGGCCCGGTACCGGATGGCATACGGTGACGGCGCACCTGTCCATCGGCGCGCTGGACCATGTGGACGTGTGGCTCGATGGCAGTAAGGCGAACCTCCTCTCGATGGACGACACGCTCGGTTCCGGCCAACTCGAGACCGTCAGCGTGGCGGAGAACATGAGCGGCCGAACGTTCCAACTCGAGCTCGACGACGTGAAGGTGGACTCCGCGGCGATCCCGCACTAGCAGGGCGATGTGACCGCGAGGGGGAGGAGGTAGGTCTGTCGCGCGTTCCTGTGCAGCACGCGTTCGCCTGCCGTCCGTCACGGCGATCCGAGTCTCCGACATGAGGTGGCGGAACACTACCGGGACGGTGCTCTGCGCCCTCATCCTGGCGCTGTTGCCGGGAACGGCGAGGGCGGCTTCGCCCACCATCACGAAGGTGTGGCCGAGGCGGGGTCCGGTCGGGAAGACGGTCTTCATCAGCGGGTCCGGACTCACAGGCACGACGGCCGTCTCGTTCAACGGCCAAGCCGCTTCCTTCCACGTGCGGTCGGATGCGAGGATCCAGGCCATCGTGCCCAGCGGAGCCACGACCGGACCGATCGAGGTCACGGCCGACGGAGTGGCCTCAAGCCCGAATCCCTTCATCGTGCAGCCCAACATCGTTCTCATCCTCACGGACGATCAGCGATTCGACCAGGTCGACCACATGCCGACGGTGCAGAGCGAGCTGATCGAAAAGGGCGTGCAGTTCACGAACGGCTTCGTCGTGAATCCGCTTTGCTGCCCGAGCCGAACGACGATCCTGACGGGCAAGTACTCACACGGCACCGACGTCTACAGCAACATCCCTCCACACGGGGGCTTCCAGACGTTCGTGACCTCCCTTCACGAAGACCGGCACACGGTGGCCACCTGGCTCCAGGGCGCGGGGTATCACACCGGCTTGGTCGGGAAGTACCTCAACGGATACTCGGTCAAGAAGGCGAGCTATGTCTCACCCGGATGGGACGTCTGGGACGCGCTGACTCTGAACGGAAGCAACGGAGGGGAGGGCACGGGTGGCTACTACGACTACAACATGAGCATCGGGGGCGTGCCGGCATATTACGGGACCGCGGAGTCCGACTACTCCACCGATGTCCTCAGCAACTACGCGACGGACTTCATCCAGAACGCGCCGACCGACCAACCGCTGTTCCTGTATTTCGCCCCGCGGGCTCCGCACGGTCCGGCCACGCCTCCCGCCCGGTATGCGGATGCACTGGCGAACGTTCCGCCCCTGCGTACTCCGAGCTACAACGAGGAGGACGTCAGCGACAAGCCCGCGTACATCCAGGCGATCCCTCCCTGGTCCGATTCTCTGAAGGCTTCGGAGGACGCCTTGTACCTGCGCCAGTACCGGTCGCTTCTCGCCGTTGACGACGCGGTCGGGAACATCCTCCAATCCCTCCGGAACACGGGGCGCTTGAAAGACACGTTGATCGTCTTCGCCTCCGACAACGGGCTCAACTTCGGAGAACACCGTTGGCTTGGGAAGAAGGTTCCTTACGAGGAGAGCATCCGCGTTCCCATCATCGCCCGATACGACGCCCTCACCCCTCGAGCGCCGGTTACGGACCCGCGGTTCGTTCTCAATCTGGACTTCGCACCGACGTTTGCCGCGGCGGGTGGCGTCTCTGCCCCGGGCTCGGAGGGCGTGAGCTTCCTTCCGCTGCTCGACGACTCCGCGACACAATGGCGATCGGACTTCCTGATCGAGCATCTCGATCCGAAGGTCGTCAAGGTGCCGGCGTACTGCGCCGTCCGCGATGAGCGGTACATCTATGTGGAGTACTCGACCACTGATCCCCTCGGGAACCGCGAGCAAGAGCTTTACGACCTTCAGAACGACCCGTACGAGCTCAGCAACCTGCTCATCACTGACCCTGCGAACCCTCAGGTCATCGCGACACGGGCTGCGATGTACAACCGGATGGTGCAGCTGTGCTCGCCGCCTCCACCGGGATTCACTCCCTGAGCAGCGGCGTCCCTTTCGTGGTCGGCCACAGCTCCCGGCTCGACTCATGAAGCCAACCCTGATAGCATTCGTTGCTCTTCAAAGCATCCGGTGAGCAACCGCGCTGTGAGGTTTCATGCGGCGCGTAGGGAGGGTCCGTGAACCGCCTTTCGAGACGTGAGTTCCTGAAGGTCACTGCCGCCGGGGCCGGGGCTGTGGCCATGTCGCAGTTCGTGAACCCCTTTCCGGCGCAGGCGGTAGGGAAATGCCTGTGGGGAGCGTTCCCCGACCCGTTCCCGGGCTGCGAGACCGATCCCGACGGTTGCGGACCCGAGGACTACATGCCGAAGGTCCGCGAGTTCGAGGCCCTCATCGGACGCACGATCGGGATGACCCGGCACTATCCGCGATGGGACTATCCGATCCCGAACCCCGTGATCCGGGAGAGCCGTCGAACCGGACACATCCCGCTCATCTCCTGGCGCCCCGAGCTGCTCTCCGGTCAGTGGCTCAACTGGATCGACATCGCGAACGGGGTGCACGACGCACGCGTCGACGAGGTCGCCACGAAGATGGCGCAGTGGAACCGTAGCGCGTATTTCGTCTTCCACCACGAGCCGGAGAACGCCTTCCGCCACGCCCACTGTGGGACGCAGGCGGAGTTCGCGCTCGCCTACGATCACATCCGCCAGCGCTTCGAACTCGCCGCGCAGCAGCTGGGTCGCGTCTCCAAACTCACCTGGGTCTGTACGCTCCAGCGCGTCACCTACGACGGATCGAACGGGGGCGCGAACCAATGGTTCCCGGACGGCGCCGACATCGTCGGGGTCGACGGATACAACCGCGGCTCCTGCTCGGGCGACAAGACGTGGAAGACCTTCGAATCCCTCTTCACCTCGGGCCGTGACTTCGCGGTGGCCCGCGGCATGAACATGATGCTCGAGGAGTGGGGCTGCGTGGAGAACGACCCGAGCGACTGCGGCGTCTCCGGCATCACGGACACGAAGGCGAACTGGATCAGCACGGCCGGATCGATCCTCCGTACCTGGCCGGTGAAGGCCGTCATCTACACGCATTCGCTCGCCGAGTTCAAGACGCTGCCGGTCGACTTCCGTGTCAACACGCTCGCGCCGGGCGAGACGAACTCTTCGGCACTCGCCGCCTACAAGGCGGTCGGCGCGTTGCCGTTCTTCAACTAGCGCTGGGACCTATGCCGTCGATCAGGGCGTTCCGAAGAACCACCGTAGGCCTGGTGGCGCTCGCCCTCATCTCCGTCACCGGTGTCGCACGGGCCGCGACGCCGACGGTGGCCAGCCTCGACCCGGAGCGCGGAACACCAGGAGTCGACGTCGTGATCTCCGGCTCGGACCTGCTGTCCGCGAGCCAAGTGGCGTTCAACGGTGTGAGCGCCGACTTCACCGTCGACTCCGACACCCAGATCACGGCCACCGTTCCGAAGGGGAGCCTGACCGGGCCGGTCACGGTCACGACGCCCGATGGAACGGCCAGCAGCACTCAGAACTTCGTGGTGCAACCCAACATCGTGCTGATCCTGACCGACGACCAACGATACGACGAGCTCTCGATGCCGAACGTCAGGTCCGCATTGATGGACAAGGGCGTGACCTTCTCCAACGGGTTCGTGGTGAACCCCCTCTGCTGCCCGAGCCGGACGACCATCCTCACCGGCAAGTACTCCCACGGAACCGACATCTACTCGAACATCCCGCCCCACGGAGGATTCGCCACGTTCACGAACAACGGGGAGGACTCCTCGACGATCGCCACCTGGCTGGACGACGCCGGCTACTACACGGGATTCTTCGGAAAGTACCTGAACGGTTACTCGGTCAAGAAGATCAGCTACATCCCACCCGGTTGGAATCAATGGGGGGCATTGGCACTCACGGGATCGGAGGGCGGAGAGCACGTCGGGGGGTACTACAACTACCCGATGAGCGTGAACGGCACCGAGCAGGACTACGGAAGCGCCTCCTCCGACTACTCCACCACCGTGCTGGGGAACGACGCCGTCTCGTTCGTACAGAACGCGCCCACCGATCGGCCGTTCTTCCTGTACTTCGCTCCGCGAGCGCCGCACGGACCGGCGACGCCACCGAATCGGTACAAGTCATCGTTCCCGAATCTCAAGCCCTTGCGTCCACCCAACTACAACGAAGCGGATGTTTCCGACAAGCCCGCCTACATCCAGGCGCTGAACCCGTTGGATCCCGCCCAGCAGGCGACGCAAGATGCCCTGCGACTTCACCAGTATCAGTCGCTCCTCCGCGTCGACGACTACGTCGGCAGCATCGTCGGCGCGCTCCGGAAGAGCGGGAGGCTCACGGACACGCTGATCGTGTACGCATCGGACAACGGGCTGACGTTCGCCGAGCATCGTTGGCCGGGCAAGCTGGTCCCCTACGAGGAGAGCATCCGTGTGCCGATCATCGCGCGCTACGACGCCCTCACCAAGCCGGCGGGACGGGTGGACAACCATCTCGTGTTGAACCTCGACTTCGCCCCGACGCTCGCCGCGGCGGGAGGCGCCAGCGCCCCCGGCGCTGAAGGCGTGAGCTTCCTCCCGCTCCTTCAGAACCACCCGGCCGGGTGGCGCACGGACTTCCTCATCGAGCACGCGGAGTACAAAGGCTTCCAGGTCCCGGACTACTGCGCCGTCCGCAACCAGCGGTACATCTACGTCGAGTACGGGACGGGCGAGGAGGAGCTCTACGACCTCTCGGCGGACCCGTACGAGC
>JALYLP010000424.1 GCA_030774195.1 Actinomycetota bacterium
GCGCAGGGCCAAGGCTCCAACGACTGGGTCGTTGCGGGTTCGATGACGGCCTCCGGCATGCCGCTGCTCGCGAACGACCCACACCTGCTCGTGATCCAACCCGGGCCCTGGCTGGAGCTCCATCTCGCCGCGCCCGGCTACGAGGCTCGCGGCGTCGCGCTGCCTTTCTCGCCCGGGATCATCCTCGGCGCTACTCCGCACCACGCCTGGGGCGCAACGAACGTGACCGGCGATGTCCAAGACCTCTACGAGGAGACGTTGAACGACGAGGGGACCGCCGCCCTCTACCGGGACGGGTGGGAGCCGCTCGTGTTGCACGAGGAGCGGATCTCGGTCCGCGGCGAACCCGAGCCCCGCACGGTCACGGTCCGCGAGACACGTCACGGTCCGATCGTCACCCACGGCACGGCTGGCGTCCTGCACACCACCTACCGGCCGATCGACCGGTCCTACGCGCTCCGGTGGACCGGCCACGAGAGCGCGTTGCGGCCCTCGCTCGCGCTCGACGTCGCCCGCGCCCGCGACATCGAGGAGTTCCGACGAGCGGTGCTGCAGATCGGGTGCCCAGGACAGAACTTCGTCTACGCGGATGTCGACGGGACGATCGGCTACCAGTGCACGGGTTGGTACCCGCTGCGCGAAGCCGGCGACGGTACGCGCCCGGTCCCGGGCTGGACGGGCGAGCATGAGTGGCTCGGATGGATCCCGCTCCATGAGCTCCCGAGCGAGGTGAACCCCGACCGAGGGTTCATCGCCACCGCGAACGAGGACATCCAACCGGCGGGGTACCCGTACCTGATCGCGAAGGACTTCCATCTTCCGTTCCGCAAGCGCCGGATCGACGAGCTGCTGGAGGCACAAGAGCCCCACGATGTGTCTTCGATGCGAGCGATCCAGATGGACACGATCGCGAAGGCCGCACTCGAGACGGTCTCCCTGCTGGTCCGGATCGAGACCCGGTCGGATGAGCAGGCGCAGGCGCTGAAGCAACTCGCCGCGTGGGACGGCGATCAGCGCGCCGACTCGATGGAGGCGGCGATGTTCAATGTCTGGTGCGCCGCCATCGCGCGACGGGTCCTGGAGCCGAAGATCGGCGAGACGCTGTTCGCCGCGTACCACTCCTGGCGGGAGACCTTCCAGGGCTCTGTCCTGCCGCGCCTGCTCCGCGAGCCGGCCGGGTGGATCGACGACGACCTGCTGCGCGCGGCCCTCGACGATGCGATCGAGCGGACGGACGGTATGACCTGGGGCCAGATCCACCGGCTCCTGATCGCACATCCGCTCGCGTCGATCCCCGGCTTGGAGCCGCTGTTCACCGCGGCCGACGTCCCCTTCGGGGGAGACGAGCAGACCGTGGCCCAGGGCGGCTTCGACGGCTCGCTCGGGTTCCGTCCGGCGGTGATCCCGTCCTGGCGCGTGGTGTGGGACCTCGGCGACCTCGAACGGAGCCTCGGCGTGGTTCCGACCGGGGTGAGCGGCAACCCGGCCTCCCCGCACTGGAACGACCAGCTCGAGCTGTACCTCGGGGGAGGGGCGAAGCCGTACGGCTTCGCCCCGCCCCCGATCGCGCCGACCTTGACCCTCGTCCCCTCGTGAGCCGCTACCATCGGGTGCGCCATGCCGAAGTCGAAAGGTCGCCCCAAGCAGCGGAGCACCCGCTACCAGCTGGAGCCGCAACGCAAGAAGAAGGCGAAGGCGAGCCCCCGCTGGTACGGGCCACTCATGCTCGTCCTGATGGGCATCGGGGTCATAGCGATCGTCTGGAACTACACGCGCGGCGATCAGGCCAGCAACACGGTCCTGATGGGTGGTCTCGGAGTGATCGCCGTCGGGTTCTTCGGCGTCACGTTCTGGAGGTGATCCCGGCGCGGCGCGCCGAACACCTGCCCTCCACGTTCACGGCTCGTTCATACGCTGTGGATAACCCTGTGGATGACCGGTTGGCGCCCGTGTGGAAAACGATCCGTCCAGCCGGTCAGGCCTCCGCCACACGGCGAATCACCTGCATCGTCTCGCCGCAATGACGGGGGACCTGGAGCTCCCCGAGCCGGGAGACCTTGTACTCGGTCCCGCACTCGGCACACACCAGGTAGACATCGAGCCCGTCGACGTCCTCGGGCTCCGACGGCGGCGGACCGTCCTCGAGGGACCCGGGTGCCGGACCGGAGAGCGCCCGGAGGTGAGCGAACCCGAGCCGCCAGATCAGGTAGGCGAGCGGGAGGGCGGTGAGGAAGGCGAGCCACCGGGGCACGTCGCCACCGTAGCAGCCGGCCAGGATAGGCTTGCCGGGCGTTCGCGCTCCAGACACTTCGTATCCACGCACCGGAGGTAGCCGTCCCATGGGTGATTACGTGAACCGGCTGATGGCACAGCTCGTCGCGAAGAACCCCGGCGAGCCTGAGTTCCACCAGGCGGTCCAGGAGGTCGCCGAGTCGGTCGAGCTGGCCTTGACGCGGAACCCGCGCTACGTCGACGCGAAGGTCTTCGAGCGCACGATCGAACCGGAGCGCGTCGTGATGTTCCGGGTCCCGTGGGTCGACGATCGAGGAGACGTCCAGATCAACCGCGGGTTCCGGGTCGAGATGAGCAGCGCCATCGGCCCCTACAAGGGCGGGCTCCGCTTCCACCCGACGGTCTACCTCGGTCTGCTGAAGTTCCTCGCGTTCGAACAGGTCTTCAAGAACGCGCTGACGACGCTCCCGATGGGTGCCGGGAAGGGAGGCGCGGACTTCGACCCGAAGGGGAAGTCCGAAGGCGAGGTGATGCGGTTCTGCCAGTCGTTCATGACGGAGCTCCAGCGGCACATCGGTCAGTTCACCGACGTGCCTGCGGGTGACATCGGTGTCGGCGGACGGGAGATCGGCTACCTGTTCGGTCAATACAAGCGGATCCGGAACGAGTTCACCGGCGTCCTCACCGGCAAGGGCCTGAACTGGGGCGGGTCGCTGATCCGGCCCGAGGCGACGGGCTACGGCGCCGTGTACTTCGCCGAGGAGATGTTGAAGACGCGCGAGGAGTCGCTCGAGACCAAGACCTGTCTCGTCTCGGGGTCGGGCAACGTGGCGCAGTACACGGTGGAGAAGCTGCTCGACCTGGGCGCGAAGCCCGTGACCCTCAGCGACTCCGGCGGGTTCATCCACGACAAGGACGGCATCGACCGCGAGAAGCTCGCATACGTCATGGATCTGAAGAACGTCCGGCGCGGACGGATCATGGAGTACGCGGAGAAATACCCGGGCGTCGACTGGACCGCGGTCGACCCCGCGAAGCATTACAACCCGCTCTGGGCGGTCCCGGCGGACTGCGCGTTCCCGAGCGCGACGCAGAACGAGATCAACGCCGAGGACGCGACCAACCTCCTCGCCGGCGGCGTCTACGTCGTCAGCGAGGGGGCGAACATGCCGACCGTCCCTGCGGGGATCGAAGCCTTCCTGGATGCGCGGATCCTTTACGGACCGGGGAAGGCGGCGAACGCCGGGGGCGTGGCGGTGAGCGGGCTCGAGATGGCACAGAACTCGGCCCGCCGCGCTTGGTCGCGCCGGACGGTCGACGAGCGGTTGCAGACGATCGTGCAGGCGATCCACCACACCTGCCGGAACACCGCGGAGGAGTATGGGGTCGCGGGCAATTACATGCACGGCGCGAACATCGCCGGGTTCACCAAGGTCGCCGACGCGATGCTGGACCAGGGCGTCGTCTGACCGCGGGTCAGATCGCGCGCAGCCCAGGCACGACGGAGTGAAGGAAGTCCAGCACGACCCGCTGTTGTCGCACGTCCTCATCGGTGGCGAGGGCGCCGTGTCCCGTGGTGTAGAGATACACCTCGTGCGGCTTCCCTCGCTCCTTCAGCCGCTCCGCGTACGCGAGCGCCTGACCGACCGGGCATCGGGAGTCGTTCTCGCCGATCACCAGGAGCACGGGGGCGGCGACCTGGTCGGCGTACGTGAGCGGACTCGAACGACGGAACGCGTCCGGCTCGGTCGCCGGCGTCCCTCCCATGAGCGCCCGGTCCAGCGCCTGCAACGAGGGCGCCTCCTCGTCGTACGCACGCACGTAGTCCCCGACGGGCACCCCGGCCATCCCGGCCGACCAGAGCTCCGGATAGCGGCCGAGCTCCATCAGCGTGATGTACCCGCCCCATGACCAGCCGGCGACGACCGTCCGGGATGGGTCGACGTCCGGCCGGCCGAGCACGTCCCGCAGTCCCGCCGTCACGTCGTCCACGTCGGTGAATCCCACGTCGCCCGTGAGCGCGTCGCTCCACGCTCGCCCGTACCCGCTGGAGCCGCGGTAGTTGGGCATCGCGACCAGGAACCCCGCGTCCACGTACGCCTGGACCTCGGGGACGTACGCGTCCTCGTAGAGCCAGTGCGGTCCGCCGTGGACGAAGACCATCACCGGGTGCGGGCCTTCGCCTTCCGGCTCGACGATCCACCCATGGACCTGCTGCCCGTGGTCGTTCGCGTAGCGCCAATCGAGGAACGGCCGGCCCGGCGGGGCCGGCTCTCCGAGGACGGCGATCGGCTCGTCGCCGCGGTCGTCAAGGATCCGGGCTCGGCTGACACCGTCGGTGTGCAGGTACCAGACCGAACCGTCGGGACGGACGCGCGCGTCGGTGATCGAGCCGGCAGGCGTGTCGATGCGGGAGTGGGACCCGGTGAGGACGTCGTAGCGGTACAGCTCGTGACGGCCGTCGTGCGCGTGGCGTAGCAGCAGCGCCGACGCGTCCGGCCACCAGTCCACCGCGGTCACGTCGCCGGGAAGCGAGATGTCGACGTCCGACCATGAGCCGGTCGAGAGGTCCCAGATCCCAGCCCGCTCCCGGTCCTCCTCGTCATGGACCACCGCGAGCTTGAGATCGTCCTCGAGCGGGGACCATGCGGTCGCGAGCACGCTCGACGTGCCATCCCCCCGCTCGCCGACGGTGCCGCCCGTCCTCGGGTCGACGATCCGGAGCGAGGGATGCAACAGATCGCCGTGCTCGGCGTGTTGCAAGGCGAGCAGCGTCCCGTCCGTCGAGAGACCGGCGCGGTCACCGGCGTCGTCCCAGTTGCCGGCGATCCCGATCCATTCGGTGCTCCGCGCAACCTCCTTCGCCGGACCACCATCGGTCGACACGAAGACAGCGAAGCCGCCGTCGCGATC
>JALYLP010000425.1 GCA_030774195.1 Actinomycetota bacterium
GCCCTGGCGGGTGGGGTCAATACGCTTGTTGGCTCATTTCTCGAACGGAGAAGACTCACCGAGTCACGTTGTGAGGTGATGGACTGGTAGTCGCGCGTCGGTCGAGCGTGAACCGCGGAGCAGAGTCCTCGGCCCGACGAGATCGCCGAGCTCCTCGGCGTGAGCAAGCAGCGCGCCGCAGGATAGTAGGGTCAGGCGACGGGTGGAAGGTGGACCTGGCTGGACGATGTGTGAACCGCCTTCCACTCCTTCAGGCCCTCCAGGATCACGCTGCATAGGAACTCGACATCCCCGGGCCGGAGCTGGCGGCGGCAGTGTGAGCTTCAGCCGGGCGGTCCGCCGAGCGGTCAATGAGGCGTCACGCGGGCACTCACGTAGCCATCGCCTCTTTGCGACAGGTCCTCCACCTCCGCCCTGCGCTAACCGGCTCCATGACTCCTGCGGTTCCCTCGGGGTTTGGGGTCTTCGCTCGAAGTCAGTTCAGCGCGACTCGGGTAAGCATCCCGTCGTAGGTGAGCACCCAGACCGAGCTCGGCGCCACGGTCATCGCGGTCGGGATCGGCTTGCGGTCCAGGTGGACGGTCACGTCTACCTTCCCGGAGACCGGATCCAGCCGCTCGAGCTCGTTCCACCCGAACCCGCCGAGGCACCATACGGAGCGGTCGGGTGCCGGCTCGAAATCCCCACCCACAGCGAGGTCGAACCGGGAGAGTGCCTCGCCGGTCTGCGGGTCGAGCTCGAGGAGCTCGCTCCCTGTAGGTACCCAGATCACACCCTCGGTTGCGACGGGCATGGTGCTTCCCATCACGCCGTTCTCGTCCACCGCGGGAACCCGGGCCAGCACGGCGCCGGTGCCCGGCTCGAGGCGGACGAACGTCGCGTCGCCCTGGACCGTGCTGTTCCGGACCGACATCTCCATGACCCAAATCGCCCCGCCCTCGACCACAAGCCCGCCCAACCACTCTGCGTCGATCGGCGTCTCCGAGACGACAGCGCCGGTCACTGGATCGATCTGGAGCACGCGCGGATCCTTCCCCGGTGAGGACGCGCCCGTCGTCCATAGGAACCCGTCGTCGAAGACCAGGTCGATATCGGTCACGCCCACCGGGAGGTCGATCGTCTCCGCGGTGTCGGTGTCCGGATCGATCCGGACGAGGATCCCTCCAGCCGCCCCGTCCGTCGCCCACCGGGTCCCCACGATCCAGAGATATCGGCCGTCGAAGACCATCCCGCTCCCACCGTGTTCGGAGTCGGGATAGGCTTCGACCGCGATCCGCGCCTGGATCTCGCCCGAGCCTGGGTCGATCCGCAGGACCGTACCGGTGTTCGTCGCGGCGTCGCGAAGGACGTCGACCCACACGCTCCCGTCCGCGTACATCAGCGCGCTTGCCTGCCCGACGTCGATCGTCTGCCCGACCTGGGCCGTCGAAACGGGCGAAGGCGTCGGCGTCTCGGTCGGAGTGGGGAGCGGTGAGGTGGTCGGGCTTTCGTCCGCGACGACGGGCTGCCACGAGATGTCGAACTCGACGCCGAGGCCGGCATCCCTCGTGAGCCTCTCGATCTCGGTCCCGTCCGGGTTCATCGTATAGAGGTCGAAGCTGCCCGCGTTCTCACCGCTCAACATCCGGCTCGCACCGAAGGCGATCTTGGTCCCGTCCGGCGACCAGATCGGGTAGTTCTCAGTGATATCCGTCGTCGGTGTCAGATCGACGAGCCCGGTTCCGTCGGCGTTCACCGTGAAGATGTCGTAGTTCCGTTCGCCGCTGGCTTCGGCGTCGGAGGTTGCAGGCATCTCTACCTCGAACGCGAGCATTGACCCGTCTGGCGACCACTGCGGCTGGAACGGATAGGCGCGCTTCATGTCGGCAACGACCGAGAGCCCTGTGCCGTCGTCATTTACGACGTAGATGGCTCGCTCGCGCAGGAACGCGATCTTCGACCCATCTGGCGACCACACGGGCAACTCGTTCCATCCGGTGCTCTGGGTTAGCTGTGTGAGCCCCGTCCCGTCAGGGTGGATCTTCCATAGATCCGCTCCGTGGTCTCGACCCATCACAAACCCGATCCAAGACCCGTCTGGCGACCACGTCGGGTACCCACCATCGACGAGCTTGCGTTGGTGGGAACCGTCAGCGTTCATGACGTAGGTTCCGTCGTCACCCTCGTAGGCGATCATCGAGCCGTCTGGCGACCACTGCGCGTAGCCCTGGCCCTGCGGATCGTTGGGCCCAGTGAGGTTGGTCAGACCTGTCCCGTCGACTCCCATCACATAGATGTCGTAGTTGGCGCCACCGCTTCCACCGCTCCCACCGCCCTGCGGGTAGCCGCGGAACGCGATCTGGGACCCATCCGGCGAGACGACCGGGCTGTAGGCGGCGAGGACGAGGTCCTTGTCGAAGGGCTCGATGAGGTCGGTGAAGCCGGAGCCGTCGGGCCTCACCGTGCAGATGTGGTACCCGCAGCCGAACGCGATGACCCCGTTTCCCATCGGAGCCGTTGGGGACGGCGACTGCCCGGGCGTTGGCCCGGAACCTCTGAACGCGCGGTCCACGAAGACGAAGCCTGCTACCGCAAGTGCGAGCGCTAGGAACAGGACGGCAGCACGTCGGGCCATGGAGGGAGCCGGCTCGTTCGGTATCCGAGGGCCCAACCGCTCTACGTCGGACCACACGTCCGGGGGTTCGATTCGATCCAGCTCCCGCAGTCTCTCCCTGATGTCAGCCATCTTCCATCTCCAGTAGTCGACGGAGTCGGCGGCGGCACTGGGTGATGTGCATGCGCACGGTGCCGGCGGTGCAGCCGAGGATGGCGCCGACCTCCCTGGTGGGATACCCGGCATAGAAGTGGAGGATGATCACCGCTCTCTGTCTGGGAGACAATTGTTGGAGGATGCGCAGGAGGTCGGTCGCCGGCTCGGCCATCTCGTACGACCCCTCCTTCAGCGGCATCCGTCGAGAGCGCTGCTTCATCTCGCCGGAGGCGATGCGGAAGGCGGCCCGCCACACCCACCTGTCCTGGTGCGCGATCGCGTCGCCGCGGCCGATCGCCTGTGCGAAGGCTTCCGCCATGGCATCCTTCGCGAGCTCGGGGTCACCTGTAAACCCGAGAAGCGAGCGCCACAACCGAGCTCCATCCCTCAGGTACAAACGCTCGATCTCGTTGCCCGCCTCCGTCTCCACCATCGCGTCCCGCACCGCATCTCTACAGGGCCCGAACTGGGCCGATCCGCATAGGGAACACCCAACTTCTTCAAGACTCGGTCGCCCGCCGGATCGGTTCCCGGTCCTTGTGGAGTCCGAAGCCCCGGACTGCCGCAGACGCTGCCTCCACCCAGTGCCTCGAGCAGGCGCGGCATCCTCCAGGGAG
>JALYLP010000426.1 GCA_030774195.1 Actinomycetota bacterium
GCCCCCGTCACGTCATCGTGCGACCGTCAGGCGGTTTGCGCTGCCAGACCTGCGTCGACCCACGGCTGCCACACCGTCGGGTTGGCGTCGATCCACTTCTGCGCCGCCGCCTCCGATGTCGTCCCGTCGTAGATGTCGAGCGAGATCCCGTTCTGATCGGCGGCCGAGTACGAGAACGCACTCAGGAACGCGAACGCCGCGGGAGCCTTCGTCTGCAGCTTGTCGTTGAACGCCTTGTACAGGGGATCCGGCGCGTACGCGCAGTTGTACTGGTCGGCGTTGTCGCCCGTCGCGGCGATCTGCTTGCATTGATCGGAGACCGCGGGAAGCTCCACGTTCGTCAGCGCGTACTTCTGCTGTGCCCAGTGAGGTGTCCAGAAGTACATGAGGATCGGAGCCTGCTTCTGGTACGCGGTGTCCAACGCCGTGAGCTCGGCATCCTCGGAGCCGCCGTACACGACCTTCAGGTTCAATCCGAGGTTGTCGGCGATCGGCTGATCGTAGGTGACGAAGCTCGGATCGCCGTCCAGGATCTGGCCGGCGCTCCCGCTCTCGGCCGTCTTGAACAGGTCGGCGTCCGTCTTCAACCCCTCCCAGGTTGCGAGCTCGGGGTGGTCGGTGAGCATGTACGTCGGGATCCACCACCCGATCTGGCCGGGCACGCCATTCAAGCCGCCGTCGACCACGCCGTTCTGCCCCGCGATGTACTTCTTGTAGTCCGCCCCGTGACCCGACGGCCACACCTCGAGCGTCGCATCCAGCGTTCCGCTCGCGAGCGGTGGGAACTGGGCGTACTCATCGATCGCGGTCGTCTTGACCGTGTAGCCGAGCCTGTCTTGCAACAACGCCTTGGCGACGGCGACGTTCGCCGCCGAACCCAGCCACGGACTGATGGCGATGTTGATCGTCGTTCCCGTGTTGTCCGGCACCGCGGCACCGGAACCCGGCGCGCTCGAACTGGACGAAACATCGCTGCACGCTACGGCGAGGAACGAGAACGCGGCGACGACGGCGATGAGCACCGTCGCGTTGGACTTCCTCATGCTTCCCCCTTTCACTCTTCCGTCGGTATCTGCGATACACCTTGCAGTACGGTGGTGCGTCGCATCCGGGACGTACCGAAGAGCCACCCCACGGTGCGATCCCGCTTGCCAAGCTTGCGCCCGGAAGGTTGCCCCATGGCCTGCGTGATCCGGTCGATCACGATGGCCAGCAGCAAGATGCAGATCCCGGCGACCATGCCCCGGCCGTGGTCGTGGCTGAGCCCCTGCAGCACCACGAGACCCAGCCCGCCGCCGCCGATCAGCGCGGCGATGATCACCACCGAGAGCACCATCATGATCGTCTGGTTCACGCCCAGGAGGATCGACGGCCTCGCCAAGGGCAGCTGCACCTTGCGCAACACCTGGTTCTTCGTGGCACCGAACGCGACCGCCGCCTCCACCCGGTCGGCCGACACCCCTCGGATCCCGAGGTCCGTCAGGCGGATGCCGGGTGGCAACGCGTAGACCAGCGCGGCGATCACGCCCGGGACGCGCCCCACCCCGAACAATGCGATCACGGGAACCAGGTAGACGAACTGGGGCATCGTCTGCATCACGTCGAGGACCGGCCGCAACGCGCGTTGGACGCCGTCGCTCTGCGACGACCAGATCCCGACGGGGATCGCGATCGCGACACAGAGGACCACGGCCACGATCACCTGGCTCAGCGTGTCCATCGCGACATCCCACATCCCGAGCACGCCGATCGCCGCGATACACAGGAACGACACGATCGAGAGAGCGACGCTCCGGGAAGCAGCCCACGCGATGAAGGCCGCACCGCCGCACACCATCCACCACGGCAGCCCGAGGAGGAGGCTGCGGAGCGGGTCGAGCGCGTACTTCACGCCGATGTTCGTGATCGCAAGGGTCACGTCGCCGATCGTGCGGGTGATCCACGAGACCGCGTCGTTCACCGGTTGCTCGATCGACACGGTCAATCCCGCCGGGAAGTTCTCCTGCCGGAGCACTTCCCGACCGAACAGGATCGCGGCCGCGATCACGACCGCGGCCACCGCCACACCGACCCGGCGCGACACGGAGAAGCCGAAGACGTTCATCGTCGTGGATCCGCGACGCGCTCGATCGCGATGGCTCCAGGCGTACGACACCCGGTCCAGCACGATGGCGAGGATCACGATCCCGATGCCGGCCGTGAGAGCCGCTCCCACGTTGAGCGACTGGAGCGCCTGGTACACGCTGAGCCCCAGGCCCGGGTAGCCGACCGTGGCGGCGATCACGATGATGCCGAGCGCCATCATGATGGTCTGGTTGACGCCGAGCATGATCGAGGGCTTGGCGAGCGGGAGCTGCACCTTGCGCA
>JALYLP010000427.1 GCA_030774195.1 Actinomycetota bacterium
GGACTCGGCGCCGGCCGGCACGAGCATGAACTCCTGCAGGTCGATCGAGTTCTGCGCGTGGACGCCGCCGTTGATCACGTTCAGCATCGGCACGGGGAGGACGCGCGCCTCGTTACCGCCGATCCAGCGGTACAGCGGCTCGCCGGCGTCGGCGGCGGCCGCCCGTGCCGCGGCGAGCGAGACACCGAGGATCGCGTTCGCGCCGAGCCTGCTCTTGGTGGCCGACCCGTCGAGGTCGATCAGCGTCCGGTCGAGGCCGCGCTGATCGAGGGCGTCGAGCCCCTGGACCGCCCTCGCGATGGGCCCGTTGACGTTGGCGATCGCGTGCAGGACCCCCAAGCCGTGGTACCGACCCGGCTCGGCGTCGCGCAGCTCGAGCGCCTCGTGCTCACCGGTGGACGCACCGCTCGGCACGGCCGCCCGGCCGAGTGCACCGTCGTCGAGGACGACGTCGACCTCGACGGTGGGGTTCCCTCGGGAATCGAGGATCTCGCGGGCAGAGACGTCCTCGATCAACGACATGGCTGGCCGATGGTACCGGACGTTCCGGGCGCCCCCGGGAGGCTCAGCGGTAGGTCTCCCCCGGCGGCGGCTTCGTGAACTGCCGGAAGGTGCCCACCGGGTCGAACCCGAGCTTGCCGTAGAGCTGCTGCGGCCAGTCGGCGGCGTCCGCGATCAAGAACACGAGGTCGGCGGCGTCGCGCGCCGCGGTGATCGCGGCCGCGAGGAACGTGCGAGCGACGCCGCGGTTCCGGTACGCCTCCAACGTGTCGACGCTCTCGATCTGGCCGATCCCGTCGCGGACGTAGAGCTCGCAGCAGCCCACGACCCGGCCGTCGATCCTGGTCGCGAAGAACCGGGCGCCGACCCGTTCGATCAGGACCTCCCGGAAGTCCGCGAGCATCTCCGCGCTCTCGCGTGGGGTGCCGCCGTGCGCGACGAGGTTCGTCTGCACGATGAACGGCCGGACGGTCCCGAAGTCCACCTCGGCGACGTCCATCGGCGGCGGCTCCCGGTCGGGCTCGCGCCGGAGCACCAGATACACCAGGCGGTCGGCGTCGTAGCCGAGCTCGACCAAGCCGGTGGCGACCCGGGCGCCCTCGGCGTCGTCGTCGAACACGAACTCGCGATGCCGGAAGCGTTCGAGCGCCCGGTCCGCTTCGGCCGCGAGCTCGCTCGCCGTGGCACCGCCGACCGGGCGCTCGACCCGCAGGAAGTTGCTGTCCCACCGGTTGGGGAAGTCGTCGCGGTACAGCGCGGTCCCGAAGCGCCACGGCTCGACCCTGCTGCTTGTCACGTCCTCGGTCCAGCGGCGGAACGTGGTGATCCGTTCGAGGTCATCCGGCATGACCGGCACGGTACCGGACACGTTCAGCGGGCTTCGCGGAAGAGCGCGCGAAGTTCGTCCTCCGGAGCGGTCTCCACATCCACGCCGCGCTCGGCGGCCAGCACGACGAACCGCTCGTACCGCGCTGCGAAGCCGGCGATCGTGCGTCGGAGGGCCGACTCCGGATCCACGCCGAGCTTCCGCGCCACGGCCACTGTCGCGAACAGGACATCGCCCACCTCTTCCTCCGCGTTCTCGGGCGACGTCGCGTCCTCGAGCTCATCCAGCTCCTCGCGGAGCGCGCCGACCGCGCCGGGGAAGCTCCGCCACTCGAACCCCCACCCGGCGGCGCGTCGCTGGACCTTCGCGGCGCGTGCGAGCGCCGGCAGGGACGTCGGGATCCCCTCGTCCACCCCTTTGCGTCCGCCGTCCTCCTCGGCCTTGAGCTTCTCCCAGTTGACGAGCACCTCGTCGGACCCCGCGACGTCGACGTCGCCGAACACGTGGGGATGACGGTGGATCAGCTTGCGGATCAACCCTTCGGCCACGTCGTCGATGTCCCACCGCCCCTCGTCCGCCGCGATCTGGGCATGGAAGGTCACCTGCAGCAGCAGATCGCCGAGCTCGTCCCGAAGGGCCGCGTCGTCGTCGGCGTCGATCGCGGCCAGGAGCTCATGCGTCTCCTCCAAGAGATGGCGTGCGAGCGTGCGGTGCGACTGCTCGCGATCCCAGGGGCACCCGTCGGGTTCCCGCAGCCGCGCCTGCACCTTCACGAGGTCCAGGAGCCGCTGACCAGCCTTGGACGAAGGGATCGGACCGGTGGGGATGTGGTCGGCCGGACCGCCGATCATCACGACGGCGAGGCTGAACCCGACGCGGGCGGGGCGGTCGCGCTCGGGTCCGTGCTGGTGATCCGCACCACTTGGAGCGTGGAGGGGTCGAAACGGCCGAAGCTCGGATCCACATCGATCGCTCCCGCCTGATCCTGCTGCCGGACCCAGTCGCTGAAGGCGTTCGCCTGTGCCTGTTTGAGGGCCTGATCGCGGACCTGGGCGAACGGCGCGACCTGCTTGTCCACCAGATGGATCACGTGCCATCCGGACGGCGTGTGCACAGGGCGTGAGATGTCGTCAGGCTTCATCGCGAGCGCGGCGTCGGCGAACGGCTTGACGAACTTGGTCGCGGGCGTCGCGGGAAGCGCACCGGAGTTCTGCGCAGCCGAGCTGTCGATCGACACCTGCTTCGCGAGCGTCAGGAAGTCGGCCCGGGTCGCTCCGGGACGGGTCACCTGCTGGTAGACGTTGTCGGCTTCAGCCTTCGTCTTCACCAAGATATGGTCGACCGTGAGCGTGGTGTACTGCTCCGGGTTCTGCTGATAGCCCGTCCGCAGCTGCCCCACGTCGACCTTCGCCGTCGCGAGGTCGCTCGCGACCTGGTTCTCGAGCAACGACAGCCGTACGAGCTGGGTGAAGTCGTCGTGCGTGACGTTGTTCGTTGTGAGCAACGCGGCAAGCGTGTCCTTGCCGACCTGGGCCTCGAACCCATCGATCGCCTTTTGGACCTCGGCGTCGGCCACGGTGATGGAGTTCTTCGACGCATAGTCTTGCACCAGCCGGAACTGGATCATCGCCCCGAGCGAGTAGCGGTTGCACGCGGCCTCGGCGGTGTCATCGGCGCCGTCCTTCTGCCCGCACGCGGCGTGCTGCAACCCGAAGAGGCTTTCGAAGACACCCGCGGTGACGGCGAGCTCCGCATCGGTGACGTCGGTCCCTGCTACGTGGGCGGCCGCGGGCTCCGTCGCGGCATGGCCGCAGGCGGTCGTGAGGAGCAGCAGCGCTGTCCCCAGGACGAGCGGAACGAGACGGCGGGGGGGATGCATCCTCGAAGTTTACGAGGCGGCCGGCGCTGCGGGTTGGGCAACCGCGAGCCCCTGCTCGGCCGGCTCGCCGACCGCCTCCCGAAGACGCGCCTCCACCCACCGGACCAGATCGGCACCGAAGATCCGCTCGGGCACCAGGTTGAGCGTTCCCTTCGTCGCATGGTAGGTCGCCCCCGGGATCCGCTCCGGAAGATCGGCGAGCGACGCGTCGGGGATGGCGACGGGCGTGAGCCGAACCTGATCCCGGTACGTCGTCACCTCCTCGACGCCCAGACGAGCCGCGGTGAGTCGGAGCGACGCGATCGCGAACAGGACCTCGACCTGCTCCGGGAGCGCGCCGTACCGGTCGATCGTCTCGTCGCGGATCTCGCCGAGCACCGCGTGGTCACCGGAGAGCGAGATGCGTCGGTAGAGCTCGAGCCGGAGGGCTTCCTGCGCCACCCAGCCCGGCGGGACGAACGCCTTCACGGGCAGGTCGATCCTGAGCTCCTTCTGGCGCTCGATCGGTTTCCCTTGGAGCTCACGGACCGACTCCTGGAGGATCCGCGCGTACGCGTCGAACCCGACCGCAGCGATGTGACCGCTCTGCTCGGCGCCGAGCATGTTGCCGGCGCCGCGGATCTCCAGATCGCGCATCGCGATCTGCGATCCGCTCCCGAGCGCCTGGTGACGAGCGATCGTCGCCAGTCGCTCGTGCGCTTCCTCGGTCATCGCGCGTTGCGCCGGGAAGAAGAAGTAGGCGAACGCTCGTTCCGAGGATCGGCCGACCCGGCCGCGGAGCTGATAGAGCTGCGCGAGCCCGAGCATGTCCGCGCGGTCGACGATCAACGTGTTGGCGTTCGGGACGTCCAGCCCACTCTCGATGATCGTCGTGCAGACCAGGACGTCCGCGTCACGTTCCCAGAACCGGATCATCTGTGCCTCGAGCTGATCCTCGTCCATCTGACCGTGCGCGATCACGATCCGAGCGTCGGGGAGCTGCTGTTGGAGCCGATGCGCCTGACGGTCGATCGTCGCGACGCGGTTGTGGACCCAGAACACCTGACCCTCGCGGAGCAGCTCGCGGCGGACGGCGCCGAGCGCGAGTCCTTCGTCGAGCGAGCCGACGTATGTGAGGATGGGCTGACGGTCCTCGGGAGGGGTATCGATCGTGGAGAGCTGGCGGATCCCCGTAAGCGCCATCTCGAGGGTCCGCGGGATCGGGGTCGCCGTCATCGTCAGCACATCGACGTGTGCGCGGAGCTGCTTCAGCTGCTCCTTGTGGGAGACGCCGAACCGCTGCTCCTCGTCGACGATCAAGAGCCCCAGGTCCTTGAACCGCACGTCGCGTCCAAGGAGCCGGTGCGTGCCGATCACGACATCCACCTTCCCGAGGGCCGCGTCCTCGATCACCCGCTTCTGGGCCGCGGGGTGGACGAATCGCGACAACATCTTGACCGTGACCGGGTACGGCGCGAACCGCTCCGAGAACGTCATGAAATGCTGTTCCGCGAGGAGCGTCGTCGGCACGAGCACGGCGACCTGCGTCCCGTCCATCACGGCTTTGAACGCGGCACGGACCGCGACCTCGGTCTTGCCGAACCCCACGTCTCCGCACAGGAGCCGGTCCATCGGGAACGGTCGCTCCATGTCCTGCTTGACCTCGTCGATCACCCGGATCTGATCGGGCGTCTCCTCGAACGGGAACGCATCCTCGAGCTCCCGCTGCCACGGCAGGTCCGGCCCGAACGCGTGCCCCGGCACCGACATCCGAACGGTGTAGAGCCGCACGAGCTCGCCGGCCATGTCGCGAACCGCGCGCTTCACCTTGGCCGTGGCACGGGCCCAATCCGTGCCGCCCATCCGGTGCACGCGCGGGACGTCGCCGCCCAGGTACTTCACGACCATGCCGACAGCGTCCGACGGCACGTAGAGCTTGTCGTTCTGCGCGTACTCGAGCACGAGGTAGTCGCGCTCGGCGCCGGCGAGCGCTCGGTGGACGATGCCGGCGTACCGGCCGACCCCGTGGATCCGATGCACGGCGAAGTCGCCGGGCTCCAGCTCCTCCGCGATCGAGTCCGTCCGCCGCCGCGTGAACCGGGGCGCCGTCCGCGTATGGCGACGCGACCCGAAGAGGTCCTCCTCGGTCGCGATCGCGAGCTTCACCGGGGCGAAGACGAACCCGTTCGAGAGCGAAGCTTCGACCGTCTCGACGGCCGTCGCACCCACGACCTCGCGCGCGCGCTCCAGCGAACCGTGACCGCGTCCCGTGACGATCGCGCGGTACCCGCGTGCCTGCACGTCTCCCAGCCGTTGCGCGACCTCGGTCGGGTTGCCTTGCGCCGACCCCCAGGAGCGGAGCTGGAGATCGAGCCCTTCGGTGAATTCGGACAGCTGGAGCTGGACGCGCCCGGCGACGGCGTCGCTCAGCTCGCGGAGCGCCCGGGCGGCGGGCCAGGCGAGGGCGTCGGCGAGCGCCTCCGCCTCTTCGTACGCCGCGGCGGCCCGGTCCAGCGTTCGACGCGCCTGGGTGAGCACGACCCAAGACCCCTCGGGCAGGAGCTCGGCCGGTGTCGGGAGATGGTCGAACAGGAACGGGGCCGCGGTCTCCATCCCCTCGGGATGGAGACCGTCCGCGATCCGCTGCAGGAGGTCGGCGAACCGGTCCGTATGGCCCCGGGCCTGCTCCGCGGCACGTTCGCGGACGGCGTCGTCGGGGATCAGCTCGCGGACCGGCCCGACCTCGACATGGGTCAGACGCGAGGTCGAGAGCTGCGTCGACGCGGCGAACTCGCGGAGCGACTCGATCTCGTCGCCCCAGTACTCGAGGCGAACCGGCCGGCGCGCCACGCCCGGGAACACGTCGAGCACCCCGCCGCGCACGGCGAATTCGCCGCGGTGCTCCACGACGTCGACGCGGCGGTACCCGAGCTCGACCAGCTGTTCCGCCAACCTGTCCGGCGGGAGGTCGCGTCCGGCGACCAGCTCGATCGGGGGAACCGTGCCGAGCGTCGGGATGAGCCCCTGCATCGCCGCGAGCGCGGGCGCAACCAGGACGGTCG
>JALYLP010000428.1 GCA_030774195.1 Actinomycetota bacterium
ACGCGGCCCTAGACACCCTTCGATCGCTCGCCCTCGGGATCTACCCGCCGCTGCTGGAGGAGCAGGGCATCGCTGCGGCGCTCGCCGCCCAATACCTGCGGAGCAGCCTGCCGGTGCGGATGCAGGCCGACGGGATCGGCCGGTACCCGATCGAGCTCGAGGCCGCCATCTACTTCTGCGCGCTCGAGGCGCTGCAGAACGCGGCGAAGTACGCGAACGCGACGGCGATCACGATCGCGTTCCGCGAGCGCGATGGGGCGCTCGAGTTCAGCGTCGCCGATGACGGGGGCGGGTTCGATCCGGGCTCGAACGGAATGGGCACGGGGATCCAAGGGATGCGCGACCGGATGGCCGTCTTCGGCGGCGATGCGGAGATCGAGTCGTCGCCGGGCCACGGGACGATCGTTCGCGGGCGGGTGCCGGTCTCGGAGCGGGTCCGATGAGACGCGTCGTTGCGATCGCCGTCCCGATCGTCTCCGTCTCGCTGTTGCTGGCGTCCGGTGCGTTGAACCGCTGGGCGGGCAAGTCGGTCACGGATCCCATCATCTGGCTCCCCCTCTCCCTGGCGTGCGCGACGGTCGGGTCGCTCCTCGTCCTGCGCCGGGCGGGCGGCATCCTGGGTCCGGCGTTCGTGTTCGTCGGTCTCCAGATCCCGCTCGGCAGCGCCGTGCAGGCATACGCGTACGCCGCGATCGCGCACGGTCTCCCGGGGGGCGCCTGGGCGGCTTGGTTCTTCCAGGCGTCGATCGGACTCTCCCTTGCGTTCTTCCTGATCATCCAGCTGTTCCCATCGGGCCGGCCGCTCTCGCCGCGCTGGCGCGTCCTCGTGTGGCTCACGATCGCCACCGCAGCGCTCTCCTTCGCGATCCCGGCCCTCGGGGAGGTGCCCGAGTTCCCCCTGAACTTCCCGGGCGTCGTCCATCCGCTCCAGCTGTTGTCGGCCGGGACGGCGAAGGCTCTCGACGGCTTCGCGGGCATGGCCACCGTCGTGCTGTTCATCGCGTGCGCGGTCGAGATCGCGCTCCGCTACCGGCGCTCCAGCGGCGACGAGCGCGCACAGCTGAAGTGGTTCGCCGCCGCCACGGTCGTGGCGGCGTTCGGGTTCACGATCGGGATCCTGTTGATCCCCAGCGGGCCAGCGGCGGTCTTCGCGTTGTTGACCCCGCTGATCCCGATCGCGGCCGGTATCGCGATCCTGAAGTACCGGCTCTACGACATCGACGTCGTGATCTCGAAGACGGTCGTCGTCGCGATGCTCGCGGTGTTCATCGCCGTCGTCTACATCGTGATCGTGGTCGGGATCGGGACGCTCGCCGGGACCACGACGAGCCCCGCGCTCTCGATCGCCGCGACCGTTCTGGTGGCGGTGCTGTTCCAGACCGTGCGGGTGCGGGCACAGCGGCTCGCGAACCGATTGGTCTACGGCGAGCGAGCCACGCCGTACGAGGTGATCGCCGGCTTCTCCGAACGGGTCGCGGACACGGTTTCGACCGATCTTGTCTTGCCGCAGATGGCCGAGGCGGCGGGACGCGGGGTCGGGGCGATCGAGGCATCGGTGCGGGTGCGCTTGCCCGGCGGACTCGAGCGGACCGAGCGTTGGTCGAGCGCGGGCGTGGACCCGAATCGCGCGGCCGCACCGTGGACGATCACGATCGGCTACCAGGGAGAACCCGTCGGTGATCTCACGGTGACGAAGCCCGCGAGCGACCCCGTGAGCCCGGCGGAGCAGTCCCTGCTGCGGGATCTGGGCACGCAGGCAGGGCTGGCGCTGCACAACGTCCGGTTGACGGAGGAGCTCGGGATCCGCTTGCGGGAACTGGACGAGCAGGCCGCGGCGCTGCGAGTCTCGCGCGAGCGCCTGGTCACAGCTCGCGACGCACAGCGCCGCGGCCTCCAGCGGGACATCCACGAGGGGCCCGAGCGGCATCTCCTTGACATCCGACAGCAACTCCACCGGGTGGTCGACCCCGACGAACTGGACGAGCTGATCGTGCACACGAACGAAACCCTCGACGGCCTCCGCGATCTGG
>JALYLP010000429.1 GCA_030774195.1 Actinomycetota bacterium
GAGGGCGACACGTGCCGCGGATCGAACAGATCGCGGCGATCGAACGAGGGGAGCTCTGAGCATGCGCGAGTACGCGGCGGACTGGGAAGCGTTGAAGGCCACCGATCCGGAGGTCGCTGAGGCGATCGCCGGCGAGTTGGAGCGAGAGCGCACCACGCTGCGGCTGATCGCGTCGGAGAACTACGCGAGCCCGGCGGTGCTCGCGGCGGTCGGTTCGACCCTCAGCGACAAGTACGCAGAGGGGTATCCGGGGCGGCGCTACTACGGCGGTTGCCGGTACGTCGACGTGGTCGAACAGCTCGCGATCGATCGGGCGAAGGAGCTGTTCGGCGCGGAACATGCCAACGTGCAACCCCACGCTGGCGCCACCGCGAACATGGCCGTGTTCGGCGCGTTCCTCGAGCCACGCGATCCCGCTTCGACCGTGTTGGGCATGAAGCTCGCGCACGGTGGGCATCTGACGCACGGGTCGCCGGTCAACGTTTCCGGGATGTGGTTCAACTTCATCGGCTATGAGGTCGACCACGAGACGGAACAGCTCGACATGGATCGGATCCGCGACCAGGCGCTCGAGGAGCGTCCGCGAATGATCCTTGCCGGGTATACCGCGTACTCGAGAACGATCGACTTCGAAGCGTTCCGACGGATCGCGGACGAGGTGGGGGCGCTCTTCTGGGTCGACGCGTCACATTTCATCGGACTCGTGGCCGGCGGCGCATTCCCGAGTCCGGTCCCCTACGCCGACGTTGTGACGTTCACGACGCACAAGGCACTCCGCGGCCCACGCGGCGCCATGATCCTGTGTCGCGAAGAGCATGCGAAGGCGATCGACAAGGCCGTGTTCCCGATGATGCAGGGCGGGCCGATCGAGAACAACATCGCCGGGAAGGCCGTGGCGCTGAAAGAGGCCATGACGCCCGCGTTCCGCGAGTACGCAGAGCGAACGGTCCGGGACGCGCGGGCGCTCGCGTCGGGGCTCGCCGACGAGGGGCTCCGCGTCGTCTCGGGCGGTACCGACTCACATCTCGCCCTCGTCGACGTCCGTCCGATCGGGGTCGACGGCAAGGCCGCCGAGGCGCTCTGCGACGATGTGGGGATCACGCTCAACAAGAACCAGATCCCCTACGACCCGAACCCGCCGTCCGCACCGTCGGGGATCCGGGTCGGCACGCCGGCCTGCTCGACCCTCGGTATGGATGAACCGGAGATGCGCGAGATCGCCGGGGTCATCGGCGACGTTCTTCGTCATCCCGAGGATGCCGGCACGAAGGAGAAGGCGCGTGCCCAGGTTCGGGACATGATGCAGCGGTTCCCGCTCTACCCGTAGTCCAGGGTTGCCGCCCGGCCGCCCGGGCGCACACACTGCTCGGGTCGTGGGCGCGTACCTGGCGGTCTTCCTCACTGCTGGTCTCCACGCGTACGCCGAGGTCTTCGCTGTGGCCGCAGCGGTCACGTTCGTGGCGACCCCACTCGTGCGGCGGTTCGTGGTCGCGGCCGGGGTGATCGACCAGCCATCCGACCGGCGGGTCCACCCGAAGCCAACGCCGACGATGGGCGGCCTGGCGATGTACCTGGGGTTCCTCGCCGCGCTCGGGCTCTCCCGCGTCGTCCCCTTCTTCCGCGACGTGAACGGCGCCAGTCCGGAGCCCCTCGCCGCGTTGGTGGCGTGCACGCTCATGGTCGGGCTGGGGGCGATCGACGACACGCGCGGGACCACGGCGCTCTCCAAGATCACGGCGCAGATCTTCATCGCCGGGGTGGTGGTGTTGTTCGGTGTGCGATTCGCGTATTCGTGGGCACCGTGGCTGCCGGGCAACGGCATCGTCGTGCTCTCGGGCGACCTGCCGGTGATCCTCACGATCGTCTTCGTCGTGTCGGTGGCGAACGCCGTCAACCTGGTCGATGGGTTGGACGGGCTCGCCGCCGGGATGGTCGGCATCGCCGCGAGCGCCTTCTTCATCTTCATGGTCCGTAGCCCCAGCAGCTTCTTCGGTGAGGCATCCCAGGCCGCGCTGCTCTCCGCGATCACGGTCGGGATCTGCTTGGGGTTCCTCCCCTGGAACTTCTTCCCCGCAAGGATCTTCATGGGCGATACCGGCTCGATGTTGCTCGGCATGCTCCTTGCGATCGCGACCATCTCGGGTGTGGGCAACAACCCGCGTCCCCCCAGCCCGGGTGAGCTGGCCGCTCCGCTGGCGCTCGTCGTCGTCCCGCTGCTGGTGCTCGCGGTCCCGATCCTCGATGTCGTGCTCGCGATCCTCCGGCGGACCTGGCGCGGACAGGGCATCGGCCACGCCGACAAGGAGCACCTGCATCACCGCCTGATGGAGATCGGCCACGGCCACCGCCAGGCCGTCCTGCTGATGTATCTCTGGAGCGCGCTGATCTCCGGATGCGGTCTCGCGATCGGGTTGATCGATGGACGGTTCGTGGTCGGTCTGATCCTGATCGGCGCGGCCGCGTTGTTCTCGGCGACGGCGTTCCCTCGGCTCGCTCGCCGACGCAACGGAGACCACGGGGTTTCCCCGCAGGACAACGGGTCCAAGGAGCACGAGCCGGTCCTCGGTCCGGCCGTTGCCGCCGAGCCGGATCGAGCCCGTG
>JALYLP010000430.1 GCA_030774195.1 Actinomycetota bacterium
GCCTTCGGCGGCGGCGGCCACCGCCTCGCCGCGGGCTACACGAGCAGCCATGGTCCCGCCGGGACGATCGAGCGCCTCGTGCAGGTCCTCCGCGGGCTCCCGGTCTCGTCGTGAGCTCGCCGGCGGCCGAGGGGTTGCTGCTGATCGACAAGCCGGCGGGGATCACGTCGCACGATGCCGTCGCGATCGTCCGACGGACCACCCGGGTGAAGAAGGTCGGCCACGCGGGAACGCTCGACCCGATGGCGACCGGGCTCCTCGTGCTGGGACTGGGTCGAGCGACCCGGCTGCTTCGGTTCCTGGGCGACCTCCCGAAGACCTACGAAGGGACCTTCCGGCTCGGGGTCGAGACGGACACGCTCGACGCGGATGGGGACGTGACGGGGGAGTCGCAGGTCGCCGTTACCGATGCCGAGGTCGCCGGGGCGATGGAGGCGAAGCTCGCCGAGTCGTCGCAGCGGCCGCCGGCGTTCAGCGCGGTGAAGGTCGGGGGCCGCAAGCTGTACGACGCGGCGCGGCGGGGGGAAGAGCTCCGAGCGGAGCCACGCACGATCCGGGTCGACCGATTCGACCTGATCGCGCGCAACGGCGTGGACGTCGACTTCGTGGCCGTGGTGAGCGGCGGCACGTACGTTCGCGTCCTCGCGGCCGACGTCGGGTCCGCGCTCGGGTGCGGCGCGCACCTCACTCGTCTCCGACGCGACGCGATCGGTTCGTTCGATGTCGAGGATGCGCGCCCGCCCGACGAGGCCGGTAACCTCCTCCCGGTCGAACGCGCCGTCGCGCACCTTCCTCGCTTCGAGCTCGAGCCCGAGGAGGCGCGGGTCGCGCGGCACGGGAGCATCCTGGGGCCGGCCGGGATCGAGGGGCCCTACGCGGTGTTCGATCCGGACGGAGCGTTGGTCGCGATCTACCGCGACGACGGGCCCAAGGCTCGCCCGGAGATGGTGCTCGCCCGGCTGGGGTAGGCTCAGCAACCATGTCGGAACCGAAGCCTCGCACGCGGCTGACCTGGAAGCGGATCGTCGGCTACGTGATCTCCATCGCGATCGTGGTCGCGATCTTCGTGTGGGCGATCCCGAAGTATGCCGACTACCACGACGTCGCCTCCGCGATCGGGACGCTGACGCCGCTCGAGTTCTGGTCGCTGGTCGCTGCGACGATCTTCAACCTCGTGACCTACTGGTGGGCGAACCAGGCCGCCCTGCCGGGTATGGGTATCGGGAAGGCTGCGGTCCTGACCCAGACGACGACGTCGGTCGCGAACACGCTCCCCGCGGGCGGTGCGATCGCGATCGGTCTTACGTACTCGATCCTGGATTCGTGGGGGTTCACCGGCACGAACGTCGCGCTCTACGTGGGCGTGACCGGCATCTGGAACATCTTCACGAAGCTCGGGTTGCCGATGCTCGCTCTGGTGTTCCTTGCGCTCAGCGGGCACCTAACCCCGGCATACATCGTGGCCGCGGTCGTCGGCCTCGCGTTCCTCGCCGCCGCGGTCGTGCTGTTCGCGCTCCTCTTCCGGAGCGAGCCGTTCGCGATCCGGATCGGCAACGCGCTCGCTCGGGTCGTGTCGTCGTTCCGTCGACTCCTCCGCAGGCCGCCGGTCACGGGATGGGGCGAGGGTGCGGCTCGGTTCCGACGAGACACGATCGCGCTCGTCCGGTACCGATGGATCCGGTTGACCCTGTTCACCGTGTTGAGCCAGTTGGCCCTCTTCTTCGTGCTGTTGCTCTCGCTCCGGCACATGGGCGTCTCCCAGCACGAGGTGTCGACCGCGGAGGCCTTCGCAGTGTTCGCGTTCTCGCGGTTGCTGTCGGCGGTTCCGATCACGCCGGGCGGGGTCGGTCTGATCGACCTCGGCTATATCGGGGGACTGACCGCGTTCGATACGCTCGAGAAGGCTGAGATCGTCGCCGCGGTGCTGCTGTTCCGCGCCCTCACATACGGCATCCAGATCCCGATCGGCGGGCTCACCTACATCATCTGGCGCGTCAAATCCGACTGGCGCCGCCCAGCCGATGTCGCTGCGCAGCGGGAGCGGGTCAGCTACTTCCCCGCTTGAACCGGTGTGTCCGGCGCTTCCTCGGGGGGGATCGACTCCCCCCTGGCCCGGAAGATCAGGTCACGGCACTCCATGACGGCGGCCGCCCAGAAGATCGCGATGCCCGCACCGAGGAGCGTGCCCGCCACCACATCGGAGAACCAGTGCGCCGCCAGGTAGACGCGCGACATCGACATGACGAATGCGAACGCGACCGCCAACCATTCCCAACGGCGTCGTCGCTCGCCCGCGGGGAAGAACGCGATCACCAGAGCGACGGCGGTCGCCGCACCCGCGACCGCGTGACCGGACGGGAACGAGAACCCGCTGATGGTCACAAGAGGGGACGGAGGTCGGCCGCGGTGGAACCACGCCTTCAGCGCGGTGAGGACGATCTCGCTGCTGGCCCAGGTGATGGCGAACGCGACGCACCTGGCCCAGCGCCGGCGGACCGCGAGCACGAGGACGGCCGCGATCCGGACCGGGATCGTGACGACGCCGCCGCCGACCACGTTCAGCACTTTGCAGATCCACGTGAGCCCCGCGTTCCGAACGTCGAGCATCCAGCCGTACATCGTGGTGTCGAACCGGCCGACGAAGGGAACGGTCGTCAGCGGGGCGACCTCGGGTGGGTGACGCCCCACCACGAAGAGGGACGCGACGCAGCCGGCCAGCAAGGCGAGCGACCACAGCAACGCCCGCCGGTGGTTGGCGAGCATCTGCGGTTGCGGGCTCATCTCGGGTCCTCGCAGAGGTGGTGCGGGAGCGGTGGTGGCTCGACCGATGGGCGTCGATGAGGCATGGCCTCGACTCTAGCCTCGGGGCCTCACGCTCGTTGGGCGGATGGCCACCTCCGGTCACCTGAGGCCGGCTTCGATGGCGGCGAGGAACAGTCCCGCACCGGCCACAGCCCCGACGAACGCACCCACCGCGTACGCGATCCGCCGGACGCTCCACGTCTGCATCGACACCGGCGGGTGCGCCGGCGCCAGCTCCTTGAAGCGCTCCATCAAGGGGCGGGGATCCTGCTCGAGCCTCGACTGCAGCTCCGTCGGGATGGCCATGCCCACCGCGCAGGCGAAGCCTTCGCCGATCTCCTCAGGGGTGAAGACGAGGACGGCGCGTTCGTACACCCGATCCGGATCGGATCGCAGCGCCAGGGTGAGCATGATGTTGGCGAGGTCGACCGCTTGGCGCCACGGCGACGGTCGGACCTCCACGCCGGAGACGTCGACCAGCTGGAGGTGTCCCTCACAGACGAGGAGGTTGGCCGGCTTGAAGTCGCGATGCGAGACCCCGATGTCCCAGAACGTGCGGACCAGCTGGAGCCCTTCGTCGATCACCTGATCGTCCACGTCGGCGTCACCGAGGTTGGTGGCGTTCGTGAAGAACTCGGTCACGAGCATGTACTCGCGGTTCGGCGTCAGTTCCACGGGCCCGTAGGTCTTCGCGACCCGCACGCCGCTGTCAGCGAGGAAACGGAGCGCGTAGTCCTCGTACTCGGCCAGACGCCGCGGGGTTCCGAACGGGGTCTCGTCCTCGAGCGTCCCGTAGAGGATCGTCCGGCCGATCCGGACCACCGGTCGGCGCGAGCGTGGCTCGTCGCATAGATCTTCCCGAAGAGCTTCGAGCCGTCATCGAGGGTCATCCGAAGCGGCGACGATCCCCCCGACCCCGCCAAGCCGAACGGTTCGACCTCGAGGACCGTGATCCCGAGCTGATCGCGGACCGCACGTTTCACGGCATCGCCGCGAGTGCCCGACAGGTCGAGATGCGCGGCGGTTCCTCCACGCGGCGAGATCACGGGGAACGAGTCGTCGGGAGCCCCCAGGCGGAACGCGACGACCGCAAGTGCGAACGCGAGGAGGCCGGCGTAGATCGCGTCCATCGGGTAGTCCGCCGCGAGCGCCAGCCGCGCGACGATCACGAACGCGACCAGCAGCGCGATCGCACAGCGCGCGAGGAACCGTTGCCGGCCCCGCGGCACGAGCGCGGCCGCGGCCGCGAACAACGTGATGGCAAGTGACGCCACCGCGCGCGACGGGAAGTGGTAGCCCGACACGGATACGAGCGGTGGAACGCTCGGCGGCGGCCGGTTCACGGAGAGCAGGACGCTCACGAGGAAGTCGCTGACGACGAAGGTCGCGAGCGCCACCACGACGTGGCGCCACCGCTTGTACAGCGCGAGGAACCCGACGATCGCCACCCGTGCCGACATCACGACCGCGACCGCGGTCAGAGCGTTGAGCGCTTTCGCGATGTTCACGGTGGTCGTGTCCTCGTGGTCGGCGAACCATCGGAGGATGGTGTCGCCGATGTCGCGGAACGGATCGGACCGACGGAACAGCGTCGCGACGACGACCCCGAGGAGCAGGACGGCGCCCCCGAACCACACCCATCATCGCGTGTCCGGCTCGGGCGGAAGCGGCGGAGGCTCGCCTGATGGACGTCGGTGACGCCGACGAACGCCGACCGGGCCGCTCACAGGCCGATCGTCGAGAAGGCGCCGTTGATGCCCATCAGCCAGCCGGCGAACGTCACCCCTCCTGGTCGTTGCTTCACGCGTCCTCCACCGGTCGAACCTGTCCGAGGTTGCCACGGGCCGGGACGGGCGCGCAAGGCGTATACGCTCTGCGGCCGTGGACATGGTCCGTGGGATCCGGTCGCTCCCACTCGCCGAGGAACCATCCGTCGCAACGGTCGGATCCTTCGACGGCGTCCACCTGGGTCATCAAGCGGTCCTGCAGACGGTCGTTCGGCGGGCCGGCGAGCAGGGTGTCCGTTCGGTCGCGATCACGTTCGACCGCCACCCGCGTGAGGTGCTCTCGCCCGGGAGCGAGCCGCGGCTGCTCACCACGGTGGAGCGCAGGGCCGAGCTGATCGCAGCCGCGGGCATCGATGTCCTGGTCGTCCTCACGTTCGATCGCGACTTCTCGTTGATAGCCGCCGAGGACTTCGTCCGGGACGTCCTGGTCCGCGGCGTCCACGCGGTGCACGCGGCGATGGGCGTCAACTTCACGTTCGGGTTCAAGGCCCAAGGGACGATGCGGACCCTCCCAGAGCTCGCCGCCCCGTTCGGGCTCGGCGTGGAGAAGGTCGACCTCGTGGAGCTCGGTGGGAGGGTCGTGTCATCGACCTCCATCCGCGAGGCGCTGTCATCGGGCGATCTGGAGTGGCCGCTCGCCGCGCTCGGCCGTCGGTTCGTCCTCGACGGCGAGGTCGTCACCGGCCACGGTCGCGGTCGCGGTCTCGGGTACCCAACGGCCAACCTTCGCACCTGGCCCAGGCTCCTCCTTCCGGGGCAGGGGATCTACGCGGGCGTGGCAGAGCATGGGGGCCGGAGGTACCGAGCCGCGATCGATTGTGGGACGAACCCGACCTTCGGCGTCGAGCCCCTGCACGTCGAGTCGTTCCTGCTGGACTTCGACGGTGAGCTCCCCGGCGAGCCGTTGTCGATCGAGTTCTGGTCATGGCTGCGGGACGAGGTGCGGTACGACTCCGTTGACAGGCTCGTGTCGGCGATCGAGGCGGATGTGACGAAGACCCGCGAGCTCATCCCCGATGCATCGCTGGGATGAGCGTCGTCGCAGGTCGCGGGGCCGTTGCCGCTGGTAGCCTTGACCTTCGATCATGACGTTGACCAAAGAAGCCAAGACCGAGATCATCCAGGAGCATGCCCGCGCCGCGGGTGATACCGGCTCCGCAGAAGTGCAGATCGCCGTGCTGACCAAGCGCATCGGCGACCTCACCGAGCATCTCAAGCTGCACAAGCAGGACCACCACAGCCGTCGCGGTCTCCTGATGTTGGTCGGGCGTCGCCGGAGGCTGCTGGAGTACCTCAAGCGCGAGGACATCGAGCGGTACCGCGCGATCGTCGCGAAGCTTGGTCTCCGGCGATAGACGTTCCGCGGGGCCGCCCCTCGAGGGCTCCCCGCACGAAGGAGTGATGCGTAACGACCACCTGAGTGGCCGCAGGAGGGAAGGCCCGAAGCGAGGTCGGTTCTCAGTCGCGAGCTTCCGCAGCGGTGACGCCCCGGAGGTTCACCACTGACAACCGGCCCGAACCCTCCACCACCAAGCGGCGCGCACGCCGCGCGCCCTGACTCCGAGGAGGAGATCGACCGGATGGTCACCACTATGTCGCGCCAGGTGGGCGCGCACGAGATGACGTTCGAAGCCGGCAAGCTCGCGAAGCTCGCCGACGGGAGCGTCGTCGTCACGTATGGGCAGACCCAGGTGCTCGCTACCTGCGTCCGCTCGAAGCCCCGAGAGGGGATCGACTTCTTCCCGCTCACGATCGACGTCGAGGAGCGGATGTACGCGGCCGGGAAGATCCCGGGTTCGTTCTTCCGGCGCGAAGGCCGGCCGGGCGAAACCGCGATCCTCACGGCTCGGCTGATCGACCGCCCGCTTCGCCCCACGTTCAAGGAGGGCTTCCACGACGAGGTCCAGGTCATCTGCACGATCCTGTCCGTCGACATGGCGAACCCTTACGACATCCCCGCGATGAACGCGGCCGCGTGCGCCGTGGCGCTGGCCGGACTCCCGTTCGACGGACCCGTCGCCTCGGTGCGGCTCGGGATGATCGGTGGTCAGTGGGTCGTCAACCCGACGTTCCAAGAGCTCGAGGACGCGACCTTCGACATCGTCGTCGCCGGCGCCAAGAACGCGCAGGCGGGCGTCGACATCCTCATGATCGAGGGTGAGGCTCCGGAGAACACCTGGCCGCTCCTCGCAACCGGCGAGGACGCCGTCGCGCCGACCGAGGAGGTCGTCGCGCAAGGCCTCGAGGTCGCGAAGGCGGAGATCGGACAACTGATCGCCTTCCAGCAGGAGTTCATCAGAGCGCACGGCGTGACGCCGAGGGAGTTCACGCCGTCACCGCTGTACGGCCAGGACATCTGGGACACGCTCTACGCGAACTTCGCCGGCAAGCTCGAGGCGGCCATCGTTCCGGACAAGCAGGCTCGTGATGCCGCCTTCGATGCGGTCAAAGAGGAAGCGAAGCTCCATCTCGCGACGGTGCTGGGTGAGGCCTTCGAAGAGCGCGATCAGGAGTTCTCGGCCGCGTGGAAGAGTCTCCAGAAGAAGGTCATGCGCCGGCGCGTGATCGACCAGGGCGTACGGCTCGACGGCCGCGGCCCGAAGGACATCCGCCGGCTCTCGGCCGAGGTCGGGCTGGTCCCGCAGGCGCACGGCTCGGCACTGTTCGAGCGTGGCGAGACCCAGGTGCTCAACATCACCACGCTCGGCATGCTGCGGATGACCCAGCTGATCGACACGCTCGATCCCGAGGATTCGAAGCGCTACATGCACCACTACAACTTCCCGCCGTTCTCGACGGGCGAGACGGGTCGCGTCGGCTCACCCCGGCGCCGTGAGATCGGTCACGGCGCACTGGCCGAGCGGGCGTTGATCCCGGTCGTGCCCAGCGAAGAGGAGTTCCCGTACGCGCTGCGCCTGGTCTCGGACGTGCTCGCCTCGAACGGCTCCACCTCGATGGCGAGCGTGTGCGGATCCACGCTGTCGTTGATGGACGCGGGCGTCCCGATCAAGGCCCCGGTCGCGGGGATCGCGATGGGCATGATCGCCGACGACGGGCAGTTCGTGACCCTCACCGACATCCTCGGTGCCGAGGACGCTCTGGGAGACATGGACTTCAAGGTGGCGGGAACCAGCGAGTTCGTCACCGCGATCCAGCTCGACATGAAGGTGTCGGGGATGCCGGCCGACGTGCTCGCCGGGGCGCTCCAGCAGGCCAAGGACGCACGACTGCAGATCCTCGAGGTCATGCTTGCTGCGCTCCCCGCTCCGCGGGACGAGGTCAGCTCGAAGGCACCGCGGATCATCACGATCCAGATCCCCGTGGACAAGATCGGCGAGGTGATCGGGCCGAAGGGGAAGAAGATCAACGAGATCATCGCGATGACCGGTGCCGACATCAACATCGAGGACGACGGCACGGTCTTCATCGGCTCGCGCGAAGCCGAGGGTACCGACGAGGCCGCGCGCATGATCGAGGAGATCGCCAACCCGCGGCCGGTCCTGGTGGGGGAGACCTACGAGGGCACCGTCGTGAAGACCACGACGTTCGGCGCCTTCGTGAACCTCGTGCCCGGTCGGGACGGACTCGTCCACATCTCGAAGCTCGGGCGCGGCAAGCGTCTCGCGAGCGTTGAGGAGGCGGTCAAGGAGGGCGACAGGCTGACCGTCCTGGTCGAAGACGTCGACCCGCAGGGCAAGATCAGTCTGAAGCCGGTCGGTCCGGAATGGGAGGTCCCCGAGGGCACACAGGTCGAG
>JALYLP010000431.1 GCA_030774195.1 Actinomycetota bacterium
TCATCGCGCGCCAATTGTCCGAGCTTCCGCGGATGAGACCCATCCCGATCACGAAGAGGGCTGCGGCGAGCGCGCCCAGCGCGAACGGGACGATCACGACCGCCACGCCGGATACGGTGATGTTCGAGCCGAAGAGCGCGATCGAATGGTTCGCTCCCGTGAGCAGGTCGTTCTCGGCGATGTAGTCCGCCACGACGCCGGCCGCGGCGAGGCTCAGGACGATCATGAGCACGCCCATACCCTGCACCCTCCCCTTGCGCCCTTCGCTCCCGACCGTACCCCTTCCACCGTAGTTCGGCTAGCCCTACCTGCCGGTGACTAGTCATCTCGAGCATCACCCGTAGGGAACCCAGCATCGAAGTTCGCAACCCTTGACCCCTGTCCCGGCGTCCACTCCCTGCCGACCATCAGCAGCAGAGACGACGATCAGGAGGACCTCATGACGACGATCCAGCGCACCGCAACCCTCGCCAACCTCGGACGGCGGCACGAGAGCGATCTCCGAGACCGGATCGCCGACGGCGGCGCCAGGCGTCTGCCGGGCGGCTCGTCGCTCGACATGGACGCGAGCGTCGTCGTCCTCGACCTGCAAGCGTTGGCGCGACAGCGCCTTTCCTGAGCCGAACGACGGCGCGGTAGCATGGGCTGCCTGCGCCGGTAGCTCAATGGATAGAGCATCTGACTACGGATCAGAAGGTTGGGGGTTCGACTCCCTCCCGGCGCGCTGGGTGACTCCCTAACCGCGCGGTCAGACGCAGGATAGGCTCGGGCGACGTGGACGAGCGGCCGGGTCTGACGAGTCGCATCGGGCTCCTCCGGCCGATGCGTCACCGCGATTTCCGTTTGCTGTGGATCGGTCAAACGATCTCGATGATCGGCGACGGCACGTATTACGTGGCCGTCGCCTGGCTGGTCTATCAGAACCTCGATGGTTCGCCGGCGGCCTTCGCTGCCGTCGGCGTCGCCTGGTCGCTGCCCCAGCTGCTGCTGCTACTCGCGAGCGGCGCGTTGTCGGACCGGATGGATCGTCGTCACCTGATGATCGCCGGCGACTTGTTGCGGCTCGCCGCGATCACGACCGTGGGCATCCTGACGCTCGCCGACCTCATCACGATCCCGATCCTCGTCGGCCTGGTGGTGTTCTACGGCAGCGGTCAGGCGCTGTTCGGCCCCGCGTTTTCCTCCATCGTCCCCTCGATCGTCCCGGAAGACGTCCTGGTCGAGGCGAACTCAGTGGGGCAAGTGGTCCGGCCGTTCGCGATGACGATCGTCGGCCCCTTGCTCGGCGGGTTGTTGCTCGCGCTCGGCACCGGATGGGCGTTCGTCTTCGACGGCCTCACGTTCGCCGGGTCCGCGGTGAGCATCTTCTTGATGCACGCGCGTAAGACCCCGGATGAGAGCGCACACGAGGCGCTGATCCCGCAGATCAAGGAAGGGATCGCCTACGTCCGGAGCGAGACGTGGATCTGGGTGGCGCTCGTCACCGCGACGGTGAGCCTGTTCTGCGTGTGGGGACCGTGGGAGACCCTGATGCCGTACGTGATCAGCCATGATCTCGATGGGAGCGGGGTCGATCTGGCCCTCGTGTTCGCGGCCGGAGGCCTCGGCTCTGCGCTGGTGGGCATCGTCGCAGCGCAGCGCGCCTCGCTCGGCCGTCGTCCCATCACCGTGATGTACTTCGCGTGGGCGCTCGGGATGCTGATGACCGCGGGGTTCGGGCTGATCACCGCGGTGTGGCAGGGGCTGTTCGTAGCGTTCGTGGCCGAGGGGTCGATCTCGCTCTTGATCGTGCTCTGGTACACGATGCTGCAGCGGCTCGTGCCCGAGCACTTCCTGGGCCGCGTGATGAGCCTGGACTGGATGATCTCGATCGCCGGGCTCCCGCTGTCGTTCGCGGTGGTCGGCCCGCTCGCGAACTGGATCGGGACCGACCGGACGCTCATCCTCGCCGGCGTGGCCGGTGCCGTCGTGACGATCGCGGCGATGTTCATCCCGGGAGCCCGCGGCCCCGAACGGGACGGCCGGCTCGCCGAGGCTGCGCGTACCCGGGCGTAAACTCGAGCCATGGAGTACACCCATGTCGGCCACCTCGGTCTGGTCGTGAGCCGGTTGTGTCTGGGGACCATGAACTTCGGCCCACACACCCCCGAATCGGACTCGTACTCGATCATGGATTCCGCCGTCGCGTACGGGATCAACTTCTTCGACACGGCCAACGTGTTCGGCCGGCACCTCGGCGTCGGCGCGACCGAGGAGATCATCGGGCGATGGTTCACCAAGGGCGACCGCCGTCGCGACAAGGTCGTCCTGGCGACGAAGGTCTACGGAACGATGGGCGACTGGCCCAACGAGTCGCGCTTGTCGAAGCTGGGCATCGTCCGGCAATGCGAGGAGTCCCTCCGGCGGCTGCGCACCGACCGGATCGACCTGTATCAGATGCACCACATCGACCGCCAGTCGTGGTGGGACGAGATCTGGGAGGCGATGGAGCAGCTCAAGCGTCAGGGCAAGGTGCTCTACGTCGGCTCGTCCAACTTCGCCGGGTGGCATATCGCGCGGGCGAACGAGATCGCGGGGTGGCGGAACACGCTCGGGCTCGTCTCGGAGCAATCGCCCTACAACCTGATGCAGCGCTCGGTCGAGCTCGAGGTGATCCCCGCGATCCAGGAGTACGGCATGGGGTTGATCGCGTACAGCCCGCTCGCCGGCGGTCTGCTCGCGGGCGCCTTGGAGAAGGTCACCGAAGGTCGTCGCTCGCAGGGCTACATGGTCGGGGAGATCGAATCGAACCGCCCGAAGCTCGATCAGTGGGAGACGCTCTGCAAGGAGCTGGGGCATCGTCCCGCGGACGTGGCCCTCGCGTGGCTGCTCCATCAGCCGGCCGTCACCGCCCCCGTGATCGGGCCGCGCACCGAGGCCCAGCTGCTCGGCTCGATGCGCGCGCTCAACATCGAGATGTCCGAAGAGGTGCTCGGCAAGCTCGATGAGATCTTCCCCGGACCCGGCGGCCCCGCGCCCGAGGCCTACGCTTGGTAGACGAGCGGACCGACATCCGCACCAGCCTCATCGGGATCCTCGGGTACGCGGGAGCTTCGGCCGCGCTCGTCGGCCTGTCGATCGCGATCGGAACGTCGGCGAGCACGACCGCGCGCGTCGCGGCGGATATCGCGAGCGTCGTCGTGTTGGTCGCGGCGGGCGCATGGATCGTCGATGGGCACCACGAGGCGCACGAGCGGATGCGGAGCGCGTTGTGGTTCGCGGCCGTCGCCGTCTGGGCCAGCGCGGCAGTGGAGCTATTCACGCAGGGACCCGACGCGATCGCGCTTAACGGGAAGTGGCTCGTCCTCGTGACGGCGCTCGTCGCGGCGATGCTCGCGCTCCCGCTCTGGGTCCTCGCTCGGCGGAGCCTCCAATTGCTGGCCGTCGTCGCTTCGGTGCAAGTGGGGTTCGCCGCGGCCGTGTACTCGGAAGGGTCCTTCTTCGGGATCGGCGTTCCCCAGTTCCGTTGGCCGGCGATCGTCACGATCGTCGTCGGGCTCGCCACCTTCGCGTCGGGTGCGTTCGGGTTCGTTCGCCCGAAGCGCACCGCGATGGTGCTCGGCTCGATCGCGATCATCGGCGGTGCGCTGTTCGTCGACGTTGACGTCCTCCGGCATGCGCCATCCGACCTCTCCTTGTGGCTCGCCCTCGCCGCATCGGTCGGGGTGCTCCTGGTGGGTGACTTCGTGTCGGATCGGGCGGTCTCGGGGATCGCGATCGTCGGCCTGGTCGGGGCAGTGGCGGAGATCGTCCGCCGCACGGTGGTCGATCGATCGGACGCGGTGGCGCTCGTCGTCCTCGGAACGGTCGCGCTGGCTTCCTGCGTGATCCTGGCCCGGGCGTTCACGCACCCAGTGCCGACTCCACCTCCCGAGCCGCCTGCATGACGGCCGGCGCGTAGGCCTTCGCCCGGAGCGGAGCGATCCGACTCGCCGGACCGGAGACCGAGATCGCCGCCAGGACCGCGTCTCCCGGGCCGAACACCGGCGCGCTCACCGACGCCACGCCCGGCGCTCGCTCGCCGAAGCTGTCGGCCCAGCCACGTCGCCTGGTCGTCGCGAGTCGTTGGGCGAGCCGTTCCATGTCGTCTTCTTCGACCGGCGGGCCCCACGCGAGGAAGACCTTGCCGGCCGACCCCTGGGTGAGCGGAAGCATCGCGCCGACGTCGACGATGGTCCTCAGCTCGTGTTCGGAGTCGACGGCGTCGACGCAGATGCGTCGTTCGCCGTCGCGGACGAACAGCTGAGCGCTCTCCCCGGTGGTGCGCGCGAGC
>JALYLP010000432.1 GCA_030774195.1 Actinomycetota bacterium
CGCCTCCTCCTCACCGACCGGCCGGCCGTCCGATCTCGGTGCGACGCCGGGCGCGCCGAAGTCGGTCGTCGCGTTACCCGTGAGCCGCTCGACGACGCGGAGGCCGCCGACGTCGGCGGGCGGGACGAACCCGAGCGCGCGCCTTCCGAGGGCCTTCGCATACCTCGGGCCGTACGCGAGGAGCGCCTCGAGCGCCGCTTCTTCCGTGCGGCCGCTGCGGCACCAGCCCGGCCACTCGTTCGCGCCCGCGAAGACGCGCTTCGCTCCCCGCTCGATGGAGGCGTCGTACGGAGCCGGCATCCGTACGTTCTACCGCACGGCCCCGCGTCGGCGCCTCATTGCGGGGCTGAGCGGCGCGACCGGTCGCGGCCGAAGATCGAGCTCTCGATCACCCAGAACAGCGCGAACAGGCCGAATCCGATCGCCCCCACCACCGGATCGACCGCGGCCACCACGGTGAGGGCGAGGTACGTCCACGGACCGAGCACGAACGTCTTCGAGATGCCGCGGACCGTCTGCGGATCCGCGTCCGCGCGAAGCAGCCGGCCTCCCCGCGCCGCGTAGAACCAGACCGCATTGAACAGCGTCGCGGTGAGCGTCAGCGTGATGCCGTACGCGATCGCCGCCGCCCTCGCGCCGTCGCCCCGGATGTTCTCGGCGACGAGTCGGGTCGGGAACGGGATGAACGCGACGATCATCAGGAAGCCGACGGTGATCATCAGGAAGGTACGGTCCGCATGATCGATCTGGTCCATCACGGTGTGGTGGTTGACCCAGATGATCCCGATCGTCAGGAAGCTGACGACGTAAGCCACGTACGAGGGCCACGAGCACTCGAGCTGATGCGCCAGCGTCGCGCCCGCAGGCGCACACGATCCGAAGTGCCCGTCGACGCTCAGGATCAGGAGCGTCGCCGCGATGGCGAACACGCCGTCCGCGAAGGTCTCGAGCCGTCCCGTGTTCATCCGGGCTCGGCCTGGTCGACCGGCTCCAGCACGATCACGGGGATCGTCCGCGAGGTCTTCTTCGGGTACTCCGCGAACGCCGGCCACCGCTCTGCCTGACGTTGGTAGAGCTCGGTCCGTTCGGGCTCGGTGGTCACGCGTGCCTTCGCCTGCAACCGCCGGTCGCCCACCTCGATCGTGACGTCGGGGTTGGCCGCGACGTTGTAGTACCACGCGGGGTTGGTGGGAGCCCCACCCTTGGTCGCGAAGATGACGAATCGCTCGCCGTCGGCGAGGTAGGCGAGCGGCGTCGTCCGCTCCGCTCCATTCTTGGCTCCTCGCATCGTGAGGAGCAGGAGCGGACGGCCCTCGAAGTATCCGCCTACCTTCCCGTGGTTCGTCCGGAAGTCCTGGATGATCCCGGTGTTCCGATCTTCTCGGTCAGCCATGCTCCCCCCTCTACGATCGGTCGTGTCAGCGAGCTGAACCCTCCGGACATGGTCCGTGTTCCCGACAGCGCTGTACCCCGCGTGGGGACGATTCTCTCCCGGTCGGTCCTTGAAGCGGCCGTCCCCCCACGGCAAGATGCGCACCGTTCGTTGCTCACGCTCCCGATACGTATCCGGACGCCGCGGGGACATGACAGAACTGCCACCCCCGACATGACAGAACTGTCACCCCCGAGACTGTTTCCGAGGCCCTACCCAGGGTGGTGCGACCTGGCTAATCTGGGAGCCTGAGGAGGGCCGTGGACCCATCTGCTCGAGTAACGGGCGTCGAGCCGGCGTTGGCCGGGAGGGTGCTGCTCGTGGACGACGAGCAGCGCATCCTGAACTTCGTCCGTCGTGGCCTGGAGGCGGAGGGGCTCGAGGTCGATACCGCCGGAGGGGGAGAAGAAGGTCTCCAGCTCGCGCGGTCGCGGAGTTACGACCTCGTCATCCTGGATCTGGTGATGCCAGACATCGACGGGCTCTCCGTGTTGCAGCAGATCTTGGAGCGCAAGCCCTCGCAGCCGGTCCTCGTGCTCTCCGCCCTCAGCGACACGGCATCGAAGGTGCGATCGCTCGAGCTCGGCGCTGAGGACTACCTCTCGAAGCCGTTCTCGCTCGAGGAGCTGCTCGCTCGGGTGCGGGCTCGTCTGCGCACCGCGGCGCGAGCCGACCAGACGAAGCTGGCGGTCGGTCCGACCACGCTGGACCTGATCCGGCGCCGGGTCGATGACGGTCGCGGGCCGGTCCCACTCGCCGACCGAGAGTTCCTGCTCCTGCAGGAGCTCATGCGACACGCGGGACGTTCGGTGTCGAAGGAGCGGCTGCTGTCGTCCGTCTGGGGCTACCACTTCGACCCGGGGTCGAACGTGGTCGACGTGTACGTCCGCCGCCTGCGCGCCAAGCTCGGACCGGACGCGATCACCACGATCCGTGGGGTGGGGTACCGGTTCGATGCGTCCTGACGCGCTCGAATGGCCGAACCGGGAGCGGTGGATCGACGTCGCCTGGGTGCTGTTCTCGTTGGCGAACCTCGCGGCGATGCTCATCATCCCGTCGTGGGAGACGGTTCCGTTCCACTTCATCTGGGTGAGCCTGACCGTGCTGTACGGGTTCCGCGTCTGGAGGACTCGTCCCACCCTGATGGTGCTCGCCGCCGTGATGGTGATGACCGGTCTGTTCATCTGGATCGACTACTCGCGAGGAGCGCAGCCGCTCGACGAGATCACAGAAGTGCCGTTGATGGCCGCGATGTTCGTGGCGATGGTGTGGCACGCCCGACGCCGGCTCTCAGCCATGGAGGAGGCCGAGCGCGTGTCCATGGAGAACCTGCGGCTCCTCGAGCGTGAGCGGCGATTCGTCCAGGATGCCTCGCACGAGCTCCGGACGCCGATCACGGTCGCCCTCGGCCACACCGAGCTGATCCAGCGTCGTGCCACGGACCCAACGATCGTCGAGGACGTGGACGTGATCGCGGACGAGCTGGCGCGCCTGCGGCGCCTGGTCGACGGTCTGCTCCTGCTCGCCGGGACCGAGGACCCCCAGCAGCTCCACCTGGTTCCCGTGGACGTGGCGGAGATCGTCGTCGACGCGTTCCGCCGGTGGGCGGCGACACCCCGTCGGTGGGTGCTGGGTGCCGCCGAGGAGGCGATCGTCCTGGCCGACCGCGACAGGCTGGCCGTGGCGTTCGATGCGTTGATCGAGAACGCGGTGCAGCACACGCGGGAGCAGGACACGATCGAGGTCGGCGTGCGTCGCCGCGACGGCGCGGCGGTCGTCTCGTTCCGCGACACGGGGACGGGGATCCCGGATGAAGACCTCGATCGCATCTTCGACCGCTTCGCCCGGGCGGATCCCGGCCGCAGCCGCCACACCGGTGGCTTCGGACTCGGGTTGTCGATCGTTCGAGCGATCGTCGAGGCCCACCGCGGCACGGTCCACGTCTTGAGCCGTGTCGAGGTCGGCACGACCTTCGAGATCGACCTTCCGCTCGAGGCGAACGCGGGTCCGGCCGACGCCTCCGCGCACGCGATCGCCAGGACCTCCGAGCGCGTGACCGTCGAAGGCGGTGTTCGTGGTCATCTCGGCTGATCCGGTCGCGCTCGGACTGGGGACCGCCGCCCTCGCCTACCTGATCGGGGACGGAC
>JALYLP010000433.1 GCA_030774195.1 Actinomycetota bacterium
GTACTCCTTGCGGAGACCGTGGAGCTCGATCACTCCCATGTGGGCGAACCTTACTCGGCAGCGGTCGGGGGAAGCCCCTGCGCGTGGTGGCATACTGACCGCCCACCAGGAAGAAGGAGACTGCAGATGGGCGAGGCCACGACGAAGCGCTTCGAGACACCCGACGAGACTCGGGGTTTCGAGCATGGCAGGGTCGACATCGTCCGTTTGGCCGGGTCAACCGCCGCTCAGTCCACGTTCGGACCCGGTTGGCGTTGGTCCACGGACATCAAGCCGGTCGTCGGTACCGACTCGTGCCAGGCCCACCACGTCGGCTATTGCGTCTCGGGCAGCTTGCACGTCGTCACGGACGAAGGAACCGAGTTCGACCTCGGTGCCGGGGACGTCTACGAGATCCTTCCCGGGCACGACGCGTGGGTCGTCGGTGACGCCACGTTCTCGGGCCTCGAGTTCCAGAGCGAGACCGCAGAGAAGTACGCCAAGAGCTAGATCAACCGTGGGCGAGGGGGGAGTTGAACCCCCACGTCCCGTAAAGGACACAGGAACCTGAATCCTGCGCGTCTGCCAATTCCGCCACTCGCCCGTGGGGAGAGGGAATCGTAACAGTGGTTGTAGGAGCGCTAGGCCGGCTCGTCCTGGAGAACGCTCTGTGATTCATCGGCCTGGGAATCCATCGAGAAGACCTCGACCCGGTTCCGCCCTTTCGCCTTGGCCTGGTAGAGCGCTCGGTCGGCGCTGCGGATGAGTCGAGCCGCGTCGGAGGCGTGGTCGGGGAACACGGCCACCCCGAAGCTGGCCGTGATGGATCGGTTCTCCTCGAAGATCTGGATGTCGGCGATCGCCGCCCGGACACGCTCGGCGACCTGGAGGCCGGTCTCGAGATCGGCGGCGGGAAGCAACATCACGAACTCCTCGCCCCCGTACCGCCCGACGAAATCGCTCTCACGCATGACCGAAAGCAGCGTCGCGCCGACCGCCGCCAGCACCTCGTCCCCTTTCGGGTGACCGAACGTGTCGTTGATCTGTTTGAAGTGATCCAGATCGAAGAGCACGGCCGTCAAGGGCCACACCATCCGCGAAGCTTGCGCCACCAAGCGGTTGATGACGTCCTGGACGGCGCGCGTGTTGGGAAGCCCCGTCAGGGCATCGGTCGCAGCGCGGAGTTCGGCGATCGCGAGGTTCCGCAGGTTGGCGAGCACGGGCGCCGCCTGGCTCACGGAGTCCTTGATGCGGCCGATGTCGCCGTCGTGGATGACCTGCTGCCCGTTCACGAACACGGAGCCGATCACCTCGCCGCTCACGAGCAGCGGTGTGCACGCGCTGAAACCCTCCATCTCTCCGCAGAGCGAGCACCGAACCAACGCGGTGCTCCCCGTCTGGTCGACGTGTGTCCGGGCGAGACGGACGGCGAGACAATCTCGTGGTCTCGCTTCCACGAGGTTTCCGGCGAGCGGACCGGGTGGCGGTGCGGTGAACGCCTCGAGGCGATCGGCGCTGTTGTTCCGGTTGAGCGTCACGGCCGAGGCGCCGAGGATCGAGCGCTCCAGGTGGTGCTTGAGGAGTCCGTGAGCCTCCTCCTCGGTCTCGGTCATCTGGAGGGCGTCGGTGAACTCGGCCTGGGTGACCTCGTAGTCACGAGCAGACGCCCGCTGCGTCACCATCCTGTTGAGCGTCTTCCCAAGGTCCGTGAGCTCGTCATGACCCCTAGGGTCGGTCCGAGACTCGAGATCGCCGGCAGCGACCCGAGCGGCGAACGACGAGTACGCACGAACGCGTCGGACCACGTCACGGGTCAACCACAACGTGGCGGTGACGCCGGCCGACAGGCCGACGATGACGAATACCCGCAGGAGGAACAGGCTGCTGGCGAACGTCGCTTGCGCTTCGTCCCGTGCGTTGTTCGCCTGCTCGGCCTCCGTCGCATCGATCTGACCCACCAACGACCCGAGCGACCGCGCGAGGCCTTCGACCCGTATGCTGACCCCGCTGTCGCTCTTCGACGGGCCGGAAGCCGCGGCCAGGAACGTCTGGGATTGCGTATACGCGAGGAAGCGCTGCCATTCGCTCTGGAGCTGCTCGGCGAGGGCAAGGTCCTCGCCGGTCGAGTCCCGAGCAGCGAGTACGCGCAAGAGGTCGATCTTTCGCTGGACGGTCGGCATCACCTTGTCCCGCAACTCCGCCGTCGTCGTTTCGATCGAGGATGACTGCGTATCCGCCACGAGCAGTCGAGACGTCTCCTCAGCGTCTCTGATCGCTGTGGAGAGCTGCCCGACCGTGCGCGTGCTGTTCAACGAGTCCTCGTAGACCGCGTCGAGCCGCTCCTTCATCGACGTGAGCGCGTGGACGCCCACCCATGACACGGCGAGAACGGAGGGCACAACCACGCCGAGCAACAGGAAGAACTTCCACGCGATCGGCACGCGGACCCTCGAGGCGCCCTGGCGGTTGGCCTCCATGATCTCCATCCCCTATGCCCTGCTTCGTTCTCCGGTCGTCCTAGGCCATCGGCCCGCGGCGAGTCGGGCTTGAATGGTCGAGAGAGATGGTCGTGAACGGGCTTAGCCTGTGCGCACCGATGGAAGGACATCCGATCCCGCCCCGGCCGGACGCTCCCTTGCCACTATCGCCTCAGGCGACGTGGACGCCACCGCCGCCCCCGCAGCCCGCGCTTCGGTACGCGAGCTTCTGGATCCGGGTCGGCGCGACCT